>NZ_JASJSQ010000009.1:50358-88621 GCF_030236855.1 Stenotrophomonas maltophilia group sp. Smal13 | reverse complement strand
AACTCCTACGGACGACGGAAGCGGCGGTCGGCGGCGGTGATGAATCCGCCCAGGGCCATCAACAGCGCGCCCAGCCAGATCCAGCGCACGAACGGCTTGATGTGCACCCGGACCGCCCATGCATTGTTGCCCAGCGGCTCGCCCAATGCCACGTAGACATCACCATCGAGGCGTGCATCGATGCCGGCCTCGGTCATCACCTGGCCGCCGCTGGCGTACTGGCGCTTTTCCGGATGCAGCAGGGCCAGCTCGCGGCCGTTGCGGAACACGCGCAGGTGGCCGCGGTCGGCGATGAAGTTCGGTCCTTCACGATGGTCCACGCCCTCGAAGCGCACCTCGTGGCGGCCGACCACCACCTGTTGGCCCGGTGCCAGCGCCACTTCACGCTGTACGTTCAGGGCTTCCACCAGCAGCGCACCGGCCAGGAACACGGCGATGCCGGCATGGGCGACGATCATGCCGAGCATTTCGGCGGTGAAGCGGCCATTGCCGCGCAGTCGCTGCCAGACGAAGCGTGCGGTACCGAAGCCGACCCAGACCGCGGCAGCGACACCGAGACCGGCCTTCCAGCCGTTCTGCGGCGCCTGCCACCAGGCCAGCGCACCCAGCAGCACCGCCAGCCCCAGCCAGGGTGCCAGCAGCGCGAACGCGCGCGAGGGCTGGTCGCGTTGCCACTTCACCAGCGGGCCGAACGGCAGCAGCAGGATCATCGGTGCCATCAGCAGCAGGAACAGGCTGCCGAAGTAGGGCGGGCCGACCGAGATCTTGCCCAGCGACAGTGCATCGGCCAGCAACGGATACAGTGTGCCGAGCAGCACCATCGCGCAGGCGGTGGCCAGCAGCAGGTTGTTGGCCAGTAGCAGGGTCTCGCGCGAGGTGGCGGTGAAGCCACGGCGCGGATCGTCGGCGTCCACGCTGAGCTGGCTGGCACGCAGCGCGTACAGCAGCAGGCTGCCGCCGACCAGCACCGACAGGAACACCAGGATGAACAGGCCGCGCGACGGATCTGCAGCGAACGAATGCACGCTGGTCAGCACACCGGAGCGCACCAGGAAGGTGCCGAGCAGCGACAGCGCGAAGGCCGCGATCGCCAGCAGCAGGGTCCAGCTGCCGAAAGTGCCGCGCTTCTCAGTGACCGCCTGCGAATGGATCAGTGCCGCACCGACCAGCCACGGCATGAAGCTGGCATTTTCCACCGGGTCCCAGAACCACCAGCCGCCCCAGCCCAGCTCGTAATACGCCCACCAGCTGCCCAGCGCGATGCCCAGGGTCAGGAAGCCCCAGGCGACGTTGGTCCACGGCCGCGTCCAGCGCAGCCAGCGCGCGTCGACGCGGCCTTCCAGCAGTGCCGCCACCGCGAACGCGAACGGCACAGCAAAGCCCACGTAACCGATGTACAGCATCGGCGGATGGATGATCAGGCCCGGGTCCTGCAGCAGCGGGTTGAGATCACGGCCTTCCAGCGGGGCCGGATTCAGGCGCAGGAACGGGTTGGAGGTGAAGATCAGGAAGGCGAGGAATCCGACGCTGACGATGCCCATCACCGCCAGTACACGCGCCTGCACCGGTGCCGGCAGATGCCGCGAGAACAGCGCCACCGCGCCGGTCCACAGCGCCAGCACCAGCGCCCACATCAGCAGTGATCCCTCGTGCGCACCCCACACCGCCGAGTAGCGGTAGATCATCGGCAGCAGCGAATTGGAGTTCTCGGCCACGTAGCGCACCGAAAAGTCCTGCTGCACGAATGCGGCGGTGAGCACCGCGAAGGCGCCGGCGAGCAGCAGCAGCTGTGCGAAGGCGGCTGGCCGTGCCACCGCCATCCATGCCGTGTTGCCGCGATGCGCGCCGACCAGCGGCAGGCCGGCCTGCAGCAGTGAGGCCAGCAACGCGCACAACAACAGGATCTGACCCAGTTCGGGCAGCACTCAGCGCACCTCGGGTGCCGTCACCGGCACGTCATGCTTGCGATGGGCGTCGCCCATCTTGTCGGCCACTTCCTTGGGCACGTACTTCTCATCGTGCTTGGCCAGCACCTCGTCGGCGACGAACACATCGTCCTGCAGGCGGCCACTGGCGACCACCGCGGTGCCTTCGGCGAACATGTCCGGCAGGATCCGCGACGTGGTCACCGCCAGCTGGGCATCGCCGTCGGTCACTTCAAAACGTGCTTCCAGCGAACCGACCGGGCGGTTGAAGGAGCCCTTCACCACCATGCCGCCCAGGCGGAACCGCGACTGCGCATCGACATCGCCGCGCAGCACTTCCGAAGGCGTGTACAGGTAGGCGATGTTGCGCTCCAGCGCCATCGCCACCAGCGCGGTGGCCAGGCCGGAGGCGAGCAGGGCCAGCAGTACCCAGACCAGGCGGCGACGTTGTACCGGCGTCATCGTTCCAGCTCCGTCGACAGCGGCGCCGCAGCGTCCTGTTTGACGGCGCGGGTCTGCTGCCGCTGCTGGCGTGCCAGCGCCAACCGGCGTGCCACGCGCAGGCGCAGCCACGAACCGATGGCATCGGCGCCGAGTACCAGCACGAACACGGCGTAGGCGCCGATCACATAGGGCAGGTGGGTCATGATTGGGCCTCCCCGGCCGCACGTGCGGCATCGACGCGACCACCGACCCAGGCCTTGCCGGCCTCGCGGTCGAGATTGTCGGCGCGGGCCTTGGCCAGCACCGAACCAGCGAACCAGAACTTGGTGCCGATCACCATCCACCACAGTGGCGCGATCATCGCGCTGCTGATCGCCGATTCACCGAACACGTTGATCGACTGGCGCTGGTGCAGGCCGCCCCACCAGTCCACCGAATAGCGGATCACCGGCAGCAGGCTGACTCCGACGATGGCCAGCAGGCCGGCTGCGCGTGCGGCGCTGCGGCGGTCTTCGATGGCGTGATACAGGCCAATCACGCCCAGGTACAGGAACAGCAGCACCAGCTCACTGGTCATGCGCGGGTCCCAGTCCCACCAGGTGCCCCAGGTACCCTTGCCCCAGATGCTGCCGGTGAGCAGGGTGATCAGGGTGAAGCCGGCACCCATCGGCGCGCAGGCCATGGCCAGGATCTCGCAGACCTTGATCCGCCAGATCAGGGCGATGGCCGCATACAACGCCATCAGCGCGAACACGAACAGGCTCATCCAGGCACTGGGCACGTGGATGTAGAGGATGCGGAAGCTGTCCAGCTGCTTGGCTTCCGGCGGCACCACCAGCAGCGCCTGCCACATGCCGACCAGCAGCACCGGCACCGCCGCGAGGTAGAACACCCGCGACCAGCGGGCAGCGAATCGGTCGAACGTGGGGGGCGAACCGAGTTGGTGGAACCAGCGGACAATCGGATTCATGCGTGGCGGCTATCCAGCAGGGGTGGATTGGCTCTCAGCTCGGTCAACTCAGAGAAATACGTATTGCAGCGGCGGTGGCCAACGGCGCCAGCACCAGCGCGACCAGCAGGCCGGCGCCCAGCATCAGCAGCGCACCGACCGGATCCTGTCCGCGTCCCGCCGCTGCCAGGCTGCCTGCACCGAACACCAGCACCGGCACGTACAGCGGCAACGACAGCAACGCCACGAGAATACCAGAGCGCCGGATGCCTACGGTCAGTGCAGCGACCACGCCACCGATCAGGCTCAGCAACGGTGTTCCCAGCAGCAACGATGCCAGCAACATCGGCAGCTGGTCATGCGGCAGATGCAGCATTTCGGCCAGCAACGGGCTGACCACGATCAGCGGCAGCGCAGTGGTGGCCCAGTGCAGCAGCACGCGCACCAGCACCAGCCAGGCCAGCGGCACCGGCGCCAGCAACCATTGCTCCAGCGAGCCGTCTTCGGCATCGGAGCGGAACAGTGAATCCAGTGACAGCTGGCCGGCCAGCAGCACGGCCAGCCACAGCACCGCGCCGGCGGTGGCGGCCAGTAGTTGCGGTTCGCGGCCCTGGGCGAGCGCGAACAGCACCACCACCAGTACCGCGAACAGCAGCGGCTGCAGCGCATCGCCGCGGCGGCGCCAGAGCAGGCGCAGGTCGCGCTTGAGCAGGGCCGCTGCGGTCTGCCACAGGCCCGGTTCGGTGCCTGGCGCGATCATGCGGTACCGCCCAGGTCGAGCTGGCGGGTACGCACCGGCGGTGCGGCATAGGCGCCGTGGGTGGTGACCAGTGCAGCGCCGCCGGCACGCAGATGCGCGGAAATCATCCGGTTGACCAGGGTGATGCCCTCCAGGTCGAGGTTGGCATAGGGTTCGTCGAGCAGCCACAACGGCGCCGGTGACAGCCAGATGCGTGCCAGTGCCAGCCGCCGCTTCTGTCCGGCGGACAGATGCCGAACGAGAGTGTCCTCATAACCGGCCAGGCCGACGATGGCCAGCGCGTTGCCCGGCATCTGCCGTGCGCGACGGCCGTGCAGGCCACACAGGAAATGCAGGTTCTCCAGCGTGTCCAGATCGGGCTTCAATGCGGGCAGGTGGCTGAGGTAGGCGACGTAACGCGCGCGCTCGGCATTGCCGGCCGGCCTGCCATCGATCTGCACCTGCCCGGCACCAGGCCGGGCCAGGCCCGCCAGCACGCGCAGCAGGGTGGTCTTGCCGGCGCCATTGCCGCCCTGAACCAGCAGGGCTTCGCCGGCGTCCACATGGAAGTCCAGCGGGCCGAACACCGGCTCGTCATTGCGGGAAAAGCTCAGGCCGCTGGCGGCCAGCAATGCAGGGGTGTTCAAGGGGCAAAGGTCTTCATGCCGGAGTGCGGCGGCAATTGTAGCGGTGAATTCACAGGGTAGTACCGGCCGCTGACCGGCAGGTGCGACCCAGCGTCGCAGATTGCCTGGGGTTGCCGGCCAGCGGCCGGCACTACCGAAGCAGGGATTGCGTAAACTCAGGGGTCTGTCTCCCCATATCCCCAGGCCGATGCAACCCACCACCAAGCTGCCCAAGGTCGGTACCACGATCTTCACCGTGATGTCCCAGCTCGCCGCCGAACACGGCGCAGTCAACCTCGGTCAGGGGTTCCCGGACTTTTCCGCACCGCAGCGCCTGATCGATGAAACCGCCAGGGCGATGGCCGCCGGGCTGAACCAGTACCCGCCGATGACGGGTGTGGCGCCGCTGCGCCAGGCCATCGCGCAGAAGGCGTTGGACTGCTACGGCGCGCAGGTCGACGCGGACAGCGAAATCACCGTCACCAGCGGCGGCACCGAGGCCATCTTCAACGCTATTCACGCTGTGGTGCGTGCGGGCGAGGAAGTGATCGTGCTCGACCCGGCGTATGACTGCTATGAACCGGCGATCGATCTGGCCGGCGCCAAGGCCGTGCATGTGTCGCTGGATCCGCAGACCTTCGCCGTCGACTGGGACCGCGTGCGTGCGGCGATCACCCCGCGTACCCGCATGCTGATCGTCAACACCCCGCACAATCCGTCCGGTGCGATGCTGTCGGCGCAGGACATGCAGGCGCTGGCCGAGCTGCTGCGCGGCACGCAGATCTACCTGATCTCCGATGAGGTGTACGAACACATCATCTATGACGGTCGCCGCCACGAGTCGGCGCTGCGCTACCCGGAACTGCGCGAGCGCGCGTTCGTCATCTCCAGTTTCGGCAAGACCTACCACTGCACTGGCTGGAAGATCGGCTATGCGATCGCCCCGCCGGCGCTGACCGCCGAGTTCCGCAAGGTGCACCAGTACAACACCTTCACCAGCTTCGGCCCGGCGCAGTACGGCTTCGCCGCGATGATCCGCGACGAGCCCGAACACCACCTGGAGCTGGGTGCGTTCTACCAGGCCAAGCGCGATCGTTTCCGCGAACAGCTGGCCAGCACCCGGCTGAAGGCGCTGCCGGTGCCGGGCGGTTACTTCCAGTTGGTCGACTACTCGGCCATCAGCGACCTGCCGGACCATGAGTTCGTGAAGTGGCTGACCATCGAGAAGGGCGTCACTGCCATTCCGCTGTCGCCGTTCTACGAAAATCCGCCGGCCGGCCAGCGCCTGGTGCGCCTGTGCTTCGCCAAGAACGAAGCGACCATGGACGCGGCGATCGAACGCCTGCGCCTGCTCTGAGCGGAGGGTTGAACATGCAGGACCTGCGCATTTCCCTCGTTCAGGGCGACACCCGCTGGCACGACCCGGCGGGCAACCGTGAGTACTACGGCGCGCTGCTGGCACCGCTGGCCGGCACCACCGATCTGGTGATCCTGCCGGAGACCTTCACCAGTGGCTTCTCCAACGACGCCATCGCCCAGGCCGAAGGCATGGACGGCCCGACCGTGGCCTGGGTGCGCGAGCAGGCCAAGGCCTTGAACGCGGCGGTCATCGGCAGCGTGCAGCTGCGCGAGGGCGAGGGCGTCTACAACCGCCTGCTGTTCGCCACCCCCGACGGCGAGCTGCAGTACTACGACAAGCGCCACCTGTTCCGCTATGGCGGCGAGCACGAGCGCTATGCGGCCGGCCGCGAGCGCCTGAGCGTGGAATGGAAGGGCTGGCGGATCAATCCGCAGGTCTGCTACGACCTGCGTTTCCCGGTGTTCTGCCGCAACCGCTACAACGTTGAACGTCCACAGCAGCTGGATTTCGATCTGCAGATCTTCGTCGCCAACTGGCCGTCGGCACGTGCCTATGCGTGGAAGACACTGCTGCGTGCACGTGCGATCGAGAACCTGTGCTTCGTTGCCGCGGTGAACCGTGTCGGCGTCGATGGCAACCAGCTGCATTACGCCGGTGACAGCGCGGTGATCGACTTCCTCGGCCAGCCACAGGTGGAAATCCGCGAGCGCGAACAGGTGGTCACCACCACCATCTCGGCCGAGGCGCTGGCCGCACACCGTGCGCGCTTCCCGGCGATGCTTGATGCCGATGCCTTCCACCTGGACGAGCAGGCCTGAGCGATGGCCTGAACGCCGCCGCACCAGCACGCGCGCCTGCATTCAACGTGCACGCGCGCGCTGCTAGATTCGCCGCCAGTCCGACCGAACTGGAAGTCCTGCCATGAACACGTCCTTCGCCCTGCTGCTGGCCCTGTCCGCCGCATCCCTGGCCCCGGCCGCGCACGCCGCCGGCAACCTCGACTGCGAGCTGCGCTACAACCTCTCCGGCTGGTCGCTGATCTACAAGACCGCCTCCGGCAATGGCACGGTCACCTGCAGCAACGGCGCCAGCATGCCGGTGCGCATCCAGATGAAGGGCGGCGGCCTGACCGTGGGCAAGTCGAAGATCACCAACGGGCGTGGCAGCTTCACCGGCGCGGTCAGCGTCAACGAACTGCTGGGTACTTATGCCTCGGTCGGCGCGCATGCCGGTGCGGTGAAGTCCAGTAACGCACAGGTGATGACCAAGGGTGATATCTCGCTGGCCCTGTCCGGTACCGGCAAGGGCTGGGACCTGGGCGTGGACGGCACCGCGTTCACCCTCAGCCGGCGCTGAGGCGCGACGGCTCGGCAGATCTCCAGCTGATGCGGATGTAGTGCTGTTCGGAATCGCTCAACAACCGTTCGACACCGAAACCATTCTTGAGCAGTTGTGCGGTCACGTCTTCGACGAGCTGCTCGCTGGCCATCACCTGGCTGAAGCCGAACACGAGATAGCGGCGGCCATTCTCCGAGCCGATCTGGATCGAGTTGTCGAGGTCGCGGTAGAACTGTTCGATAGGGCGCTTGGCGGCATCGGCGTTGGCGCGTGCCTGTTCGGCGGTAATGGTGATCATGGGCATCTGCCTGGTGTGGGAGAGCGCGCACGATAGCCAGCGCCCTGATGTGAATTCCGGGCGTGGCGCACAATGCCTTGTGTTTGCAGCAATTCCTAACATGCGGTGTGAGCGTCGATCCGCGCCGGAAAAGTGCCGCGCGACGGTGAGCATCCTGCATCGACATGAGGTCATCGGTCAGGCATGGGTTCCAACGGCAGTGGAGGCGTGAAACGCGCCGCCCACAGGGGATCCTGCGGCCATCCGATGCTGTGGGCGCTCATGCATTTACATTTCCTTGACCCTGCAGTAACCCCGCAATGCCTAACAGGGACGTCCCAGCGATTCTGCTGGGATCATTGGAGACGCTGGAATGGAGTTCAGAACGTCCGTGCTGCTCGTGGCCCTCATCGCCACGCCCGCCATCGCCCACGCCGAGGTCTGCCTGTCTGACAGCGGACTCGTTGTGCCGTGTCCTAGCCTGTTGCCGCATCCGGTGACGGCCAGATTCGAGATCGGCACCCTGCCGCGTGTGGCTGGCTCGCCGTCGGAAATCTACATCACAGGCGGCGGCCAGGTGGATGGAACGAGTAATTTCTCGGTCTATGCCAATGGTCAGTTCCTGTGCCGTACCAATGACAATTACGACGGTGGCAACACCACGCCCATCCGCCATTGCACCGCGACCATCGCAACACCCGGAACCTATGTGATCTCGGCGTCGCGCAACAGTCCTGGCAACTTCCTCGCGCCGATGGACGAAGTGATCAACGTGCAGTAACCCGCTGTTCGCTGATCCAGGCCCCGGGGCAGGGACCTCGGGGCCCCTGCTGCCCGCGTGGCAGCAGGAGCGAGTCTTTCATCGTTACGATCGGCAGTCAGGCCTTCCGCCGTCGACTGACCGATCCCGCTGCAGCCACAAGGCCAGCAGGCCACACACGATGAGGGGCGGTGCCAGCAGCTGCACTGCACCGACCAACGCCATTGCCGCGCCGATCAACAGGTAGTAAAGCAGGCCGAACAGCGCGCCTGCGCTGCCGAGACAGTGTGGATAGCCGCGCAGGGCCTGGCCGAGCACATTGGGAATGGCAAGGCCGAAGCCAGTCACCACCGGCACCATCGCCGCGACCAGGGCAGGGTGATCATGCAGCAGCGCGGCCAGCAGGCCTCCCGTCAGAACCAGGCCTGCGGCGATGCGGATGCGCGTGGTTGCGGCAACGCCTGCACGCAGCAGGCGGCCATTGCCCCACGCGCCCAGTGCCGAGCCCAATGCCAGCACCGCGCCGCTGGCGCCGAACCAGGTGGCTGGCCAGTGCAGGCGCGCAAACAGGAAGGGGCCGAGTGCATACCAGCTGTACATCGCCACGTTGAAGGCCATCACCAGCAACGCGTGTGACCAGATCCAGCGATCGTGCAGCAGTTCCCGCAGCAGCGGCAGCATGGGCGTGTGCGGGATATGTGCAGGGCGGCTTTCGCGCAGGCCAGCCAGGCATGCGACTGCCAGCAGGGCAGCTATCAGCAGCAGGCCGGACTGTACGCCGAGATAGCCATTGGCGGTGACCAGCAGCGTGCCCAGTGCAAGACCGATGGCCGGGCTCAGGGCGAGGGCCATGCCGATCCAGGAGAATGCCTGCGCCAATGCCGGCCCCTGCAGATGGTCGCGCAGCACGGTCTGGGTGACCACCGAAGCGGCGGCGGCGCCGACTGCGGCCAACGCCTGGGCCAGCAGCACCTGGCCGAAGCTGCCAGCCATCAGCCCGCCCAGTGCAGCCACTGCGAAGACGCCGAGGCCACAGAGAAGGGCGGGGCGACGACCGATACGATCGGCCAGGCGCCCCCACAGCAGCACGCCTGCAGCGAAGCCGAACAGGTACAGGCTCATGGCCTGGCTGGCGGCACTCGGCGGCAGGGCGAAGCGTTCGGCCAGATCGGCCAGGGCCGGGCTGTACAGGGTCTGTGCCAACTGCGGAAACATCAGCAGTGCAATGGTGAGCAGCAACAGGCGGCGCGACATGCGGGCGCTCCAGGAACAGGGCCGCGCATTGTGATTGCGTCCGCAATGGCGCACTCTGTCTATCCTGTCATCGAATGCATGAAATCAGACATGGCCTGGTTGCAGCCTGATGCGCACTTCGACGCCGATGCCTGGGGCGCTCCGGTGCTGGGTATCGCGGCCTCATTGGCCGATCACGACTCGGGTTGGCACCAGCATGCGCGCGCGCAGCTGCTGTACACCCGGCAGGGCTGTACGCGCCTGACCTACGGTGATCGCATCAGCCTGCTGCCGCCCGCGCGCGCAGCGTGGATTCCGGGTGGGCTGCGCCATCGCGCGCAGATGCGCCAGGCGGTCGACTACCGTTCGTTGTACTTCGATGCCACCCTGTCGGCCCAGCTGCCCCGCCAGCCGGCCATCATCGGCGTGGGCCCGCTGCTGCAGGCCTTGCTGGAGCCGATCGCGCAGGCACCGTTCGACCATGACTGGCAGTCGCCGCGCGCACACCATCAACTGGCGTTGTGCGTGCTGGAAATCGTCGCTGCACCGGTGGCGCCGATGGACCTGCCTCTGCCGCGTGATCCGCGGATCGCACGTTGTCTGCCGCTGGCCGAACAGTTGCCGCCCGAACTGGGCGAATTGGCCGCGCGTGCGGACCTGAGCGTGCGTACCGTTGGCCGGCTAATGCAGCGTGATACCGGCATGAGCTACCAGGCCTGGCGCCAGCAATGGCGCCTGATGCGGGCCATGGAGCTGCTGCTGCTCGGCCATCGCGTCGCGCATGTGGCGCAGGACACCGGCTTCTCCGCCGAGAGCCCGTTCATCGCCTTCTTCCGCAGCATGACCGGCACCACACCCGCCGCGTTCCAGCGCCACGCAAAAGGGGACGGAGGGGATTAAGTCGCTTTCGCCCCTTCGACACACGCCGTGGCAAAAAACGACTTAATCCCCTCCGTCCCCTTTTTAAAGAAAAACCCCGGCCGGAGCTGGGGTTTTTCATTTCAGTCGGATCGCTGATCAGCCGCCGCGCGGGCCGCTGCGGCGCGGGCCGCCCGGACCGCGGTTGCCACCGGGGCCGCCCGGGCCTCGGTTGCCGCCCGGACCACCGGGACCGCGATTACCGCCCGGGCCACGGTTGTTGCCACCGCCCGGACCGCGACCGCCCGGACGGGCGCCCTGCGCCGGCTTCGGGCTGCCATACGGGTTGAAGCCCGGGGTGGCGTGGTCGGACGGGAAGCTCGGGGCATTGCCCGGATGGCCGTACGGGTGCTTGTTGCCCTGGCCCTGCGAGCGGTTGCCCGCGCCGGCCGGACGACCTTGGCCGCCTGCGCCGCCACGGCCTTCACCGCCGAAGCCGCCACGGCCCTGGCCGCCACCGGCGCCAGCACCCGGACCCTTCGGCTTGCCGTACGGACGGCCCTGGCCGCCTGCGCCCGGACCACGGGCACCCGGGCCACGTGCGCCCGGACCGGCATTGCGATGGCCGCTCGGGCCGGTGCTCACGCCATCCGGCACGTACCAGGTGCGGAACGCGGCCGGATTGCCTTCCGGCAGCGAACGGTCGTTCTTCTGGGCACGCTGCTTGAACGGCTTCTGCGACTGCTTGGCCGCCGCTTCGCCGCTGACCGTCAGGCCGCCCTTGAAGCCGCCGCCCTTGCCGCCGCGACCACGGCCGCGGTCTTCGCGGACGTTGTCGAAACGACGCAGCTCGCGGCCTTCGTCAGCGGTGTTGTGACCGTTGACGTAGGCGTTGCCGCGGCCACCTTCGCGCACGCGCACGGTGGTCTTGGCGGCACGGCGCTGGCCGATCACCGGCTGCAGGGTCAGTGCCGACGGTGCGCCTTCTTCCAGCTTCAGCTGCGCACGCAGGGCTTCCACCTGCGCGGTGCCCAGTTCCACTGAATGGCCACGGGCCAGTTCGCGCGGCAGGCTCACCTTGCCGTAGCGGGTGCGCTTCAGGCGGCTGACCTGGCAGCCCTGCGACTCCCACAGGCGACGCACTTCGCGGTTGCGGCCTTCCTTCACCACGACGCGGAACCAGTCGTGCGAGTCGGTGCCGCCGATGCGTTCGATCTCGTCGAACTTGGCCGGACCGTCTTCCAGCGCGACGCCACGGGTGAGGCGGTCGACGATGGCGTCGGAGACCTTTTCCTCGCCTTCCGGCGCGCGCACGCGCACCACGTATTCGCGCTCGACCTCGAACGACGGGTGCATCATGGCGTTGGCCAGTTCACCGTCGGTGGTGGCCAGCAGCAGGCCGGTGGTGTTGATGTCGAGGCGGCCGATCGCGATCCAGCGCGCGCCCTTCAGCGGCGGCAGTGATTCGAACACGGTCGGGCGGCCTTCCGGATCATCGCGGGTGGTCACTTCGCCTTCCGGCTTGTTGTAGACCAGCACGCGCGACGGCTCGGCCAGGGCGGTGGCGACGAAGCCACGGCCATCCAGTTCGATCTTGTCGCCGCTCTTGACCGACATGCCGGTCTGCGCGACTTCACCGTTGACCTTGACCAGGCCTTCGGCGATGCGCTGTTCCAGCGCGCGGCGCGAGCCAAGGCCGGCCTGTGCCAGCACCTTGTGCAGGCGTTCTTCCAACTTGAACTGTTCGGAGGTGGCTTCGCGCTTGAGCGAGAGCTTGTTCAACGACAGCTTGCGAGGGGTGTCACTCATCAGTTTTGCTCCGGCCGACGGTTTCGAGGTCGGCCTCTGGTTCGGAATCGGCTTGGTCAACAGCCACGGTCGTCATCGCGACGGCGTTGTCTTCGCGTTCGTTCACTGGCACCGCGCGCTCGCCCGGCGCGGAATCGGGGTGCCCATCATCGAAGGGCGAAGGTGCTTGCTCATCGGAGGCCGACGCAGGGGCTGCATCGACGGAATCAGGGGTGTCACTGCCGGCCTGGCCGGCATCATCGTTTGCGGCAGCGCCTTCGGCGCCGGCCGAGAGGTCAGGGCCATCGGCGCTTGCCGCCGCCGGTGCATCGCGGTCCAGGGACAGCTGGGGTTCCAGCTCGCCCAGGTCCTTCAGTTCCGACAGTGGCGGCAGCTCATCCAATCGCTTCAGGCCGAAATAATCCAGGAAGCCCTTGGTGGTGCCGAACAGCGCCGGCTTGCCGGGTACGTCGCGGTGGCCGACCACGCGGATCCACTCGCGTTCTTCCAGCGCCTGGATGATGTTGCTGCTGACCGCCACGCCGCGCACCTGCTCGATCTCGCCGCGGGTGATCGGCTGCCGGTAGGCGATCAGCGCCAGGGTTTCCAGGGTGGCGCGGGTGTAACGGGTCTTGCGTTCGGTCCACAGCCGGCTGATCCAGCCATGCACTTCGCCGGTGACCTGGTAGCGGAAGCCGGAGGCGACCTCGACCAGTTCCACGCCGCGGCCTTCGCAGGCTTCGCGCAGCCGTTCCAGTGCGCGTTCGATGCTGCCCGGCGGTGCCGGTTCCTCTTCCGGGAACAGGTCCTTCAGCTGGGCCAGGGTGAGCGGCTGGCTGGAGGCCAACAGCGCACCCTCGACAATGCGGTCGATCAGCGATTGATCCATCGGCAGTCAGCGCTCACTCGTCCGCATTGGCGGCGTCGTTGTCGTCGAACTCGCTGCTGAACTGCAGCGGGGCGTTGGTGTTGCCGGCGGCCAGCGATTTCACGTAGATCGGCGCCAGCGGTTCTTCCTGGACGATGTCCAGCAGCTGTTCCTTGGCCAGTTCCAGCACCGCCAGGAACGTGACCAGCACGCCCAGCTTGCCTTCTTCGGCCGTGAACAAGCCTTCAAAACGATAGAACTTGCCATCTTCCAGGCGTCCCAGCACTTCGCCCATGCGTTGCCGCACGCTCAGTGCCTCACGCTTGATGGCGTGGCCGCTGAACAGCTCGGCGCGCTTGAGCACGTCGTGCAGCGCCAGCAGCATCTCCTTCAGGTCCACCGGCGGCGGCAGTTTCACCGTAGCGCGTTCGGGCATGAAGGCATGGGCCAGGCTGGTGTCGCGGTCCTGGCGGGGCAGGGCGTCGATGTCCTCGGCGGCCTGCTTGAAACGTTCGTATTCCTGCAGCCGGCGCACCAGCTCGGCGCGCGGGTCGGCTTCATCGCCTTCCTCGCTGACCGGGCGCGGCAGCAGCATGCGCGACTTCACCTCGGCCAGGATCGCGGCCATCACCAGGTACTCGGCGGCCAGCTCGAAGCGCAGCTCGCGCATCACGGTGATGTATTCCACATACTGCCGGGTGATCTCGGCGACGGGAATGTCCAGGACATCCAGGTTCTGGCGGCGGATCAGGTACAGCAGCAGGTCCAGCGGGCCTTCGAAGGCATCCAGGATGACTTCCAGCGCGTCCGGCGGAATGTACAGGTCCTGCGGAATCTGCAGGACCGGTTGCCCATGCACCACGGCCAGCGGCATTTCCTGCTGCTGGGGGGCGGGCGGCCGGGTTGGCGGGTTCGCGTCGAGCGCGAGTTCGGAAGTCATCTAATGGACATCAGGATTGCAACGGACCAGTCGCGGCACCGGGTTCGCCGGGCCAACGCCACGGAGCCCCAGGGCACCAGACACGCCGGGATCGGCGCGATTCCACACATATCAAACAGCAGGACGCGCCGCAGGAAACGGCAGCGACGGAACTACGGGGAGGTCGTCTACGTGGCCCGGCCAGGTGGTCCGGTTTGAAGCAGCGGGACGGTCGTCGGGGGCTGCGTTGGCCGCAAAAACCGACGGGCTGCTGCATCCAGCCACGTGCAATGGAGTCTAGGGTAAGCCTTTGTTGCGCCAGTGTCCAGCCGGGCCGGGGCAGGGGCCGCATTGGCTAGAATCTGCGGACCCGACAACGCAAGCGAGGAAATGCCGGTGTGGTATGTGATCGAAGGGTATGACGGCCAGGATGTGCTGGCGCAGCGGCTGCAGGCGCGGCCGGAACACCTGGCGCGGTTGCACGCGCTGCGCGACGAGGGACGCCTGCTGCTGGCCGGCCCCTGCCCGGCGGTGGACAGTGAAGACCCCGGCCCGGCCGGTTTCAGCGGCTCGGTGGTGATCGCGCAGTTCGAGTCGCTGCTGCAGGCCCAGGCCTGGGCCGACGCCGACCCGTACGTGGCCGCCGGCGTCTACACCCGCGTGCAGGTGCGACCGTTCCGGAAGGTGTTGCCGTGAACGCGGAACGGATCTCGCGAATGCGTGATGCGCTGCAGCATGCGCTGGCGCCGAGCGTGCTCGAGATCGAGGACGACAGCCATCGCCACGCCGGCCATGCCGGTGCGCGCGATGGCCGCGGCCATTTCAACGTACATGTGGTCAGTGAACGCTTCGCCGGACTGGGCCCGCTGGCCCGGCATCGCGCGGTGTACGCCGCGCTGGGGACGATGATGGAGACCGATATCCACGCGTTGTCCATCCGCGCGCAGACCCCGTCAGAACAGGGCTGAGCCCTTGTCCCACGCTGTCCTGACGGGTCCCTGCGGGGGCTCGCTGCAGACAGATTTCCATGTCCATTTCGGGACATTCGCCTAACGGACTGTTTACAAGCCCAGATGGAAACGCTTACATTCCGCGCCAATGCTGGTAGGTCCAAGCCGTGGAGGGCGGCTTCGTGAACAAGGCAGCTATCACAATCAAAGACGTCGCTCGCGAAGCCCGGGTCTCCGTGGCCACGGTTTCCCGCGCGCTCAACGGGCATGAAAATGTCGCCGAACCGGTCCGCCAGCTTGTGCTGGAGGTGGCCGCACGGCTGCGTTACACCCCGCACGCCGCCGCCCGCAGCCTGAGCAGCCGCCGCACCAATACGGTGGGCGTGGTACTGCCTGACCTGTACGGCGAATTCTTCTCCGAACTGATGCGTGGCATCGACAATGTCGCCCGTAGCCGTCGCCAGCACCTGCTGGTGTCCAGCTACCACGGTGACCAGGAGCAGCAGGGCGCGGCCCTGCGCGCCATGCGCGGCCGCGTCGACGGCCTGCTGGTGCTCTCGCCCTATGCCGAGAGCCCCGGTTTCCTGACCGACAACCTGCCGCAGTCGTTGCCGACGGTGTTGATCAACACCTATCTGCCCGGGCAGGACCACCCGGTGCTGAGCATCGACGACCATGCCGGTGCGATGGCGATGACCCGCCATCTGCTTGACGCCGGCCACCGTCGCATCGCTTTCATTTCTGGCCCGGATCTCAACTTCGACGCGCGCGAGCGCCTGCGCGGCTTCCGTGACGCGCTGGCGGCTTTTGGCGGTGGCGCCGAGGGCATCGAGCTGCCCGGTGATTTCGACGAAGCTTCCGGCCATCGCGCCGGTCAGGAGTTGCTGGCAGCCGGAGCGCTGCCTGATGCCGTGTTCGCCGCCAACGACATGATGGCCCTGGGATGCCTGTATGCATTCACGCAGGCCGGTGTCCGTGTTCCGACCGATGTCGCCCTGGCGGGTTTCGATGACATTCCACTGGCGCGTTTCGTCCACCCGTCGCTGACCACCATGCAGGTCAGCATCGCCGAGCTCGGCGACCGGGCCATGACGCGCCTGCTGCAGTTGATGGACGGCACCTCCACGGACGGGACAGGGGACAAGCAGACCCTGGTTCCCCGCTTGATAGTTCGCGATTCCACCACTCCGCCATCGGGCCATTGAAGCCAGAGGCGTTCCTTCTTTTTTGATTGATCGCAGGGACCGCGCGAGCGGTCACCGCCACCCGGAGATTGAGTTGATGATGCATACCACCTTCCGCACGCCGGCACGCCGGCTGCTGAGCACCGCACTGGTCAGCTGCCTGATGCTGGCCGCCGCTCCGAACGTCATGGCGCAGTCGGCCAATGCCAGCCTGCGCGGCCAGGTTTCCGGCGCCCAGGCCGGCGCCGAAGTGACCGCCACCAACCTGGCCACAGGCACCGTCCGTCGCGGCACCGTCCGTGCCGATGGCAGCTACTCGCTGATGGGCCTGGACCCGGGCACCTATGACGTGGTCGCCAACGGCCAGTCGCAGAAGGTCACCGTCACTGTGGCCTCGACTGCTACCCTGAACTTCGCCGGTGCCGCCAGCAGCACCCCGGGTTCGACCGCGGCCACCAACCTGGACACCGTCAACGTTGTCGCACCGACCCTGCTGCAGGAAGTGCGCACGTCCGAAGTCGGCAAGACCGTCAGCCTGCAGCAGATCCAGACCACGCCGCAGGTCTCGCGCAACTTCCTGGAGTTCGCCGACGCGGTGCCGGGCATGATCTTCACCCGCGATGCCAAGGGCAACACCTCGCTGCGTGGCGGTGCCACCAACTCCGACGGCACCAACGTCTACATCGATGGTGTGGGCCAGAAGAGCTACGTGAAGGGTGGCGGCATCTCCGGCCAGTCCGGCAGCGCGGGCAACCCGTTCCCGCAGCTGGCCATCGGTGAGTACAAGGTCATCACCGGCAACTACAAGGCCGAGTACGGCCAGGTGTCCAGCGCCGCGATCACGGCTGCGACCAAGTCGGGTACCAACGAGTTCAAGGGTGAGACCTTCTACCGTTATACCAACGAAAGCATGCGTGCGATGACCCCGGCCGAACGCCAGCCGGGCAAGAGCAAGGAAGACTCGGCCGAGAAGGAATACGGCTTCGCGCTGGGTGGCCCGATCATCAAGGACAAGGCCCATTTCTTCGTCACCTATGAGGCCAAGCGCTTCGATCTGCCGGTGACCATCGCGCCGGACGGTGCCGTCACTCCGTCGGCCGCCAATCTGCCTGCCGATGGTCTCGCAGGTCTCGGCCCGGCCAGCCAGCCGTTCCAGCAGGACCTGATCTTCGCCAAGATCGACTTCGAGCCGACTGACAACGATCGCATCGAACTGACCTTCCAGGACCGCGACGAAACCCAGCAGCAGTTCAGTGGCCAGACCGCGAAGATACACGGCAAGGTCGTGGACAACACCGACCGCCGTTATGCGCTGCGCTGGAACCACAGCGGTGAGCGTTTCTACAACGAGTTGATGGTGACCCACGAGGAGGCCTTCAACAATCCGCTGCCGTTGACCATGGGCAACGGCATCATCTACACCGCACCGGATTTCGGTGACTCGGACGCCAACCGCCCGCAGGAGAAGACGCTCGTCCAGGTTGGCGCGGCTGATGCCTTCGCCTCGCAGGTGAAGGGCCAGAAGGGCTGGGCGATCGAGGACAACCTGACCCTGGACGGCCTGCAGTGGGCGGGTGACCACACCATCAAGATGGGCGCCAAGTACAAGCAGATCGACCTGTACGCTTCCGACGCGGCGCAGATCAACCCTCAGTTTTCCTACACCATCGACAACCCGGCGTTCCCCTCGAGCACGCCGTATAAGGCGCAGTTCACCAAGGCCAGCACCGGCGTCACCGGCGTGCAGTCCGAGGTGCGTGCCAAGGTCAAGCAGATTGGCCTGTTCATCCAGGATGACTGGCAGGTCAACGATCACCTGCAGCTGAATATCGGCCTGCGCTGGGACTACGAAAAGAACCCGGTCTACACCGATTTCGTGACCCCGCCGGAGGTCGTGAAGGCGCTGTTCTCGCAGGATCCGAACGCGCCGGCGGGCGTGTCCCAGACCTATGCGCAGACGCTGGCGCTCAGCGGGCTGAACGTCAACGACTACATCAGCACCGGCCACAACCGCAAGAACTTCAAGAACGCCTGGCAGCCGCGCCTGGGCTTCTCGTATGACGTCAATGCCGACGAACGGCACGTGTTCCATGGTGGCGCCGGCCGTTCCTATGACCGCGACCTGTTCGACAACCTGGCACTGGAAACCACCAAGCTGGCGCTGCCGCAGCCGACCGTTTACTTCCGCAACCCGGCCACCGGCAACTGCATGTACGGCCAGACTCCGTGCTTTGACTGGAACCCGAACCTGATGAACGGCATCGAGAACGTGCAGGCACTGCTGGGTTCCACCAGCAATGAAGGCATGGAAGTCGATCTGCTGAACAACAACATGAAGGTGCCGTACGCCGACCAGTTCAGCCTGGGCATGAGCAACCAGTTCGGTGAGTGGCTGACCGACGCGACGATTTCTCGCACGCTGACCTATGATGGGTTCGCCTTCACCCTGGGCAACCGCTTCAACAACGGCAACTTCTTCGATAACCAGATGCTGTGTGGTGCCAAGGAGCCGACCTACGGCCAGCCGTGGAACTGCAACATTCCGGGCTTCGGCAGCCTGATCATCGGCCAGCAGGGCATCAAGACCCGTTCCACCCAGGTGCTGCTGTCGGCGCAGAAGCCGTACAGCAAGGAAAGCGGTTGGGGCACCTCGATCGCCTATACCTGGACCAACGCGCGTCACAACCGAAACATCAACGAGCATTACTCGTTCGATCGCGGCACCATCGGTGAGTACCCGACCATCAAGTCCAACGGCGCGCCGCGCCATCGCCTGGTGGTCACCGGCTCGTATGACGGCTTCTGGGGCATCACCTTTGGTGGCAAGCTGACCCTGGCCACGCCTACCCCGGGCAATGACTGGTCCTGCATCGCGCAGGCTGGCACTGCCAACTGCCTGCCGACTCCGGCCGCGGGTACTCCGGGTGGCAATGGCCGCTTCCTGCTCGGTGGCAAGATCTTCGGCTACCGCTCGCTGGACCTGCAGGCGACCAAGACCTTCAAGCTGGCCGGCGATACCGAGCTGTATGCGCGTATCGACATCATCAACGTGCTCAACTTCGACAACTTCTCGAACCTGAACTACGTGAAGAGCGATGGCAAGCTGCTGGTGAGCTACAACGAGACCGGCGATGTGATCGGTACCCCGCGTCAGGTGAAGGCCGAAGTGGGCTTCCGCTTCTAAGCGGATCCGCCTGAAGCAATACCCCGATGCCGCCGCTCCGCCGGCGGCATCGGCAGGAAGAAAAAAGCAATGGCCGGCCCCGTGCCGGTCCATTGCCCATGCCGCTGCCGGCCAGGCGGCAGCGGCATGGGCAATGATCGCGGTGTCAAACCACGTTTTTCGTGGTTTTTTAAGAGCGCATCTTGTAAACGATTTCAGATCATTGGACGGTATGCTTTCCCATCGATCAGACCACCGGAGAAATCGCGCCATGCAGGCACGCCATCTGTTGTCCGCTGCGGCGTTGAGCCTGGCCGTTGCTGCCTGCCAGCCGGCCCAGCAGGAGCCTGCCAAGCCGCGGCCGCCGGTGATCCTGATCGAGGCCGACGCACCGCCGCGGCCGATGAAGCCGGTGCTGCCGCCGTTGTTCGATGACATCGAGCGCCGTACCTTCCAGTTCTTCTGGGATACCACCAACGAGATCAACGGCCTGACCCCGGACCGCTATCCGTCGCGGCCGTTCGCCAGCATCGCCTCGGTCGGCTTCGCGCTGACCGCCTATCCGATCGGCATCGAGAACGGCTGGGTCAGCCGCAACCAGGCGATCGACCGCACCCTGACCACGCTGAAGTTCTTCCGCGACGTGCCGATGGGCCCGCAGCGCACCGGCAAGGCCGGCTACAAGGGCTTCTACTACCACTTCCTGGACATGCAGGAAGGGCGTCGCTACGACAGCTGGGTTGAACTGTCCTCGGTGGATACCGCGCTGCTGATGATGGGCGTGCTGTTCGCGCAGTCGTACTACGACGGTGACGATCCGCGCGAGAAGGAGATCCGCCAGATCGCCGACACGTTGTACAAGAAGGTCGACTGGCCGTGGCTGCAGCAGCGTGCGCCGCTGATCTCGATGGGCTGGTTCCCGGAGAGCGGCTTCATCGACCACGACTGGATGGGCTACAACGAGGCGATGATGGTCTACATCCTCGCCCTGGGTTCGCCGACGCACCCGGTCAGCCCGGATGCGTGGACGGTGTGGACGCGCACCTACGACAACGACTGGGGCGTCTACCAGGGCCAGGAATACCTGTCGTTCGGCCCGCTGTTCGGCCACCAGTACAGCCATGTCTGGATCGACTTCCGCGATATCCAGGACGCGTACATGCGCGAGCGCGGCAGCACCTACTTCCTCAACAGCCGCTCGGCTGCCCTGGCCCAGCGCGAGTACGCCATCGCCAACCCGATGCAGTGGAAGGACTATGGTGAGAACGTATGGGGCCTGACCGCCAGCGACGGCCCGCAGAACACCACCCAGGAGTACCGCGGCGAGCAGCGCCAGTTCCGCCACTACTCCTCGCGCGGCGCCGGCCTGCGCGAGAACTTCGATGACGGCACCATCGCCCCGACCGCCGCGATCGCCTCGGTGGTGTTCGCGCCCGAGCAGGTGATCCCGGCTACGCTGGAAATGCACAAGCGTTACGGCGACTACATCTATTCCAGCTACGGTTTCCTGGATTCGTTCAACCCCAGCTTCAACTACGACATCCCGATCAAGACCGGCCGCCTGGTGCCGGATCGTGGCTGGGTCGCCAGCGATTACATCGCCATCGACCAGGGCCCGATCCTGACCATGATCGCCAACTACCGCGATGACTTCGTCTGGGAAGTGATGAAGAAGAACCCGTACATCCGCAAGGGCCTGGAACGGGCCGGGTTCAGCGGTGGCTGGCTGGCACCGGAAGGTTCGTTCCAGCCGCTGGAACTGCAGAAAGACGAAAAGGCCGCGGCGGCACGCGCGGTGGGTATCGCCGAATCACGCGCGGCTGCCGCGCAGGAACAGAAGAACAATGCCAACCGCAATACAGGCCAGGGCAAGTAACCCGATGCCGAACTGGATCGACCGCCTGCGCCGCTGGGCGCTGCCTGCCCTGGCCGTGTTGGCCGTGGCCGGCTGCGCCCGTACCGAACCGGGCACCACCACCGTGCGCTTCTGGGCGATGGGCCGCGAAGCCGAGGTGGTCAGCGAGCTGATCCATGAATTCGAGGCCGAGAATCCGGGCATCAAGGTGGATGTGCAGAACATTCCGTGGACCGCCGCGCACGAGAAGCTGCTGACCGCGTTCGCCGCGGACGGCCTGCCGGACGTGTGCCAGCTGGGCAACACCTGGGTGCCGGAGTTCGCCGAACTGGACGCGCTGACGCCGCTGCAGCCGCTCGTGCAGCGCTCGGTCGTGGTCGACCCGAAGGACTATTTCCAGGGCATCTGGGATACCAATGTGATCCACGGCGAACTGGTAGGCGTGCCGTGGTATGTCGATACCCGCCTGATCTACTACCGCAAGGACCTGCTGGCCAAGGCCGGCTACGACCACCCGCCGCGCACCTGGCAGGAGTGGGACGAGCAGATGGCGGCGATCAAGCGCATGCAGGGCCCGAACCGCTATGCGGTGCTGATGCCGATCAACGAGTTCGAGCAGCAGCTTTCGCTGGCACTGCAGCAGCCTGATCCGTTGCTGCGCGACGACGACACCCGCGGCAATTTCGCCAGCCCGGGCTTCCGTCGCACGCTGGCCTTCTACGCCAACATGTTCGAGCAGGGCTGGGCGCCGAAGATGTCCGAGACGCAGATCTCCAACGTCTGGGATGAGTTCTTCCGTGGCTTCAACGTGTTCTACATTTCCGGCCCGTGGAACATCCGCGAGTTCAAGAAGCTGCAGCCGAAGGAACTGGAAGGGCAGTGGGGTACGGCCGCGCTGCCGGGTCCGGACGGCCCGGGCGCCGGTATTGCCGGTGGTACCAGCCTGGTGATCTTCCGCAAATCGCAGCAGAAGGAGGCGTCGTGGAAGCTGATCGAGTTCCTGTCGCGACCCGAAATCCAGGCGCGCTTCCATTCGATCATCGGCGACCTGCCGCCGCGCCGCAGTACCTGGAACGCGCCGTCGCTGGCCAACGATCCGCTGGCCGCTGCGTTCCGTGACCAGCTGGAGCGGGTCAAGCCGACGCCGAAGGTGCTTGAGTGGGAGCGCATCGTGCAGGAAATGCGCATCGTCACCGAGAAGGTGGTGCGTGGTGGCCTGGCGCAGGACAAGGCCGTGGAAGAGCTGGACCAGCGCGTGGACAAGGTGCTGGCCAAGCGCCGCTGGATGCATGAACAACAACGCCTGCAGCAGCGCGTGCCGTCGCCGCAATCGAGCAGTGCCGTGGCCGCCGGGAGCGCGCAATGAAACGTACCTCGCTTGCCGGCTGGGTTTTCGCCGGTCCCTCGCTGATCGTGCTGGGCATGTTCTTCGGCCTGCCGGTCGCCTCGGCGCTGGCGCTGAGCGTGACCGACTTCGACCTGTATGCCTTGGCAGACAGCAGCAACCTGCGCTTCGTCGGCCTCGGCAACTACATCGATCTGCTGCAGACGCCGATGTTCTGGAAGTCGCTGTGGAACACCACCTACTTCGTGTTGATCGGCGTGCCGTTGTCGATCGGTGTGTCGCTGGGCGCAGCGATGCTGCTGAATGCACCTGCCGCGCGTTTCAAGGCGCTGTTCCGCACCGCGCTGTTCGCGCCGGTGGTGACCACACTGGTGGCAGTGGCGGTGATCTGGCGCTACCTGTTCCATACCAGCTACGGCCTGGTGAACTACGGCCTGGGCCACCTGGGCATCAGTCCGATCGACTGGCTGGGTGATCCCAACTGGGCGATGCCGACCATCATGCTGTTCGCAGTGTGGAAGAACTTCGGCTACAACATGGTGATCTTCCTGGCCGGCCTGCAGGCCATCCCGCATGACCTGTACGAGGCCGCCCGCATCGACGGTGCCTCGCGCTGGAAGCAGTTCCTGCACATCACCCTGCCGATGCTCGGCCCGGTGCTGCTGGTGGTCGGCGTGATTACCGTGTCCGGCTACTTCCAGCTGTTCGCCGAACCCTACGTGATGACCCGCGGCGACCCGCTGCAGAGCACCGTCAGCGTGCTGTATTTCATGTTCGAGGAAGGCTTCAAGTGGTGGAACCTGGGACGCGCCTCCGCCGTGGCGTTCCTGCTGTTCCTGATCATCCTGGCGGTGACCACCGTGATGCTGCGTTTCGGCCGCAAGAGGCAGTTGGTATGAGTCGTGAAATCGGCCAGTCGCGCTGGTACCCGTGGTTGATCAATGGTGCGTTGCTGGTGCTGGCCCTGGTCAGCCTGGCACCGCTGCTGTGGATGCTCTCGGTTTCGTTCATGCCACAGGGCGAGGCGACCCATTTCCCGCCGCCGCTGCTGCCGTCCAGCATCACCACGCGCAACTACCATGAGTTGTTCGCGCGCACCGGCATGGGCGGCAACTTCGCCAACAGCCTGCTGGTGTCGGTCGGCATCACCCTGGGTTCGCTGCTGCTCAACACCATGGCCGGCTATGCCTTCGCCAAGCTGAACTTCGTCGGCCGCGAGCGCCTGTTCCAGGTGCTGATGGCGGCGCTGGTGATTCCGGCCCAGGTGGCGATGCTGCCGCTGTTCCTGCTGATGAAGCAGCTCGGTCTGGTCAACAGTTTCGGCGGCGTGATCGTGCCGGCGCTGGCCAGCGTGTTCGGCATCTTCCTGGTGCGCCAGTACGCGCGTTCCATTCCGGACGAACTGCTGGAAGCGGCCCGCATCGACGGGGCAGGGGAGCTGCGGATCTTCTTCCAGATCGTGCTGCCGATGCTCAAGCCGGTGCTGGTGACCCTGGCGATCTTCACCTTCATGGGCGCATGGAACGATTTCATGTGGCCGTTGATCGTGTTGACCGACCAGGAGCACTACACTTTGCCGGTGGCGCTGGCCACCCTCTCGCGCGAGCACATCATGGACGTGGAAATGATGATGGCCGGCGCGGTGGTCACCGTGGTCCCGGTGCTGGCGCTGTTCCTGGTGCTGCAGCGGTACTACATCCAAGGTCTGTTGCTGGGGAGCGTCAAAGGATGAAGCGAGCGATCGCCGTTGGACTGGGCCTGTTGTGGACCTCCCTGGCGATCGCCGCACCACCGGCGCTGCCGGCACCGAAGGTGCTGGACGACTTCGACGACATCGCAGCCTGGAAGCTGGTGCTGTCCGACCAGGTCAGCGGTTCGCTGCGGCCGGTCAGCGGCGCCGGTGGTGGCCGCGCGCTGTGCCTGGACTATGACTTCCACGATGTCTCCGGTTACGTCGGCATCCGCCGCGCGCTGAACATCGACTACCCGGTCAATTACCGTTTCGGTTTCCAGCTGCGCGGTGATTCACCGGGCAACGACCTGCAGTTCAAGCTGATCGATGCCAGCGGCGACAACGTCTGGTGGGTCAATCGTCCCGGCTACAGTTTCCCCAAGGCGTGGACGCCGGTCGAGTATCGCCGTCGCCAGATCGACAAGGCGTGGGGGCCGTCGCCCGAGAAAGAGATGGCACGCAGCGCTGCGGTCGAGTTCACGATCTACAGCAAGGTCGGCGGCCGCGGCACAGTGTGCTTCGACAAGCTGACCCTGCAGGGCCTGCCAGCCCAGGATGACTCGGCGCTGGTGCCGTCGGTGATCGCCGATACCGCCACCGCGCTGCAGGACCGCATGATCGACGGCAAGAGCGATACGTTCTGGATCAGCGGTGGCGTCAAGCAGCAGACCATCAGCCTGGACCTGCACAAGAGCCGCGAGATCGGTGGTGCGGTGATCGACTGGCTGCCGAACCTGGAAGCCCGCCGCTACACCGTGCGCACCTCCGAGGATGGCCGCGACTGGCGCACCGTGCGCGAAGTCACCAGTGGTGCCGGTGGCCGCGACTGGCTGGCGCTGCCGGACACCGATGCGCGCTACGTGCGCTTCGATCTGCAGGACGGCCCGAACTGGCGCTACGGCATCCGCGACATCGCGCTCAAGCCGCTGGCCTTTGCTTCCACCCCGAACGCATTCCTGTCCTCGGTCGCCGCCGACCTGCCACGCGGCTCGCTGCCTCGTGCCTATGTGGGCGAGCAGCCGTACTGGACCCTGCTCGGCCTTGATGGTGGCCAGGAACAGGCATTGATCAGCGAGGATGGCGCACTGGAGCCGGCCAAGGGCAGCTTCAGCATCGAGCCGTTCATCCGCCTCGATGGCAAGCTGCTGGACTGGTCGAAGGTGGCCATCACCCAGTCGCTGCAGGATCACTACCTGCCGATCGCCAACGTCGACTGGGTGCATGAGAAGGTCGGCCTGGCAGTGACCAGCTTCGTGCAGGGTACGCCGGAGCGCGCTCAGCTGATCGGCCGCTACCGTCTGAGCAATCCGGACAAGGTCGCGCACGAGTACACCCTGGCGCTGGCGATCCGCCCGTGGCAGGTCAACCCGCCCACCCAGTTCCTCAACACCGTCGGTGGTTTCAGCCGCATCGATGCACTGGATGTGGGTGAGCAGCTGGTGCGGGTCAACGGTGAGCCGCGCATCTACCCGCTGCAGGTGCCGGACGCGCGCTTTGCCAGTACGTTCGACGGCAAGCTTGATGCGATGCATCTGGAAAGCGGCACGTACCCGGCGACCACAGCCGTGAAGGACAGCACCGGCATGGCGTCGGGTGCGCTGATGTACACGATCAAGCTGGAGCCCGGCCAGAGCCGTGAAGTGGCGGTGGTGCTGCCACAGACCGGTGGCTGGGCACCGCAGGCGCTGGACGTGGCCAAGGCGCAGGCGCAGGTGGCCGAGCAGTGGCGCAAGAAGCTGGGCGTGGTCTCGCTGCAGGTGCCGGCTGCGGGCCAGGCGCTGGTGGATACCCTGCGCACCGCGGTCGCGCACATGCTGATCTCGCGCGTCGGCCCACGCCTGCAGCCGGGCACGCGTTCGTATGCGCGCAGCTGGATCCGCGATGGCGCGATGATTTCCGAGGGCCTGCTGCGCATGGGCCGCAGTGATGCGGTGCGCGACTACATCAACTGGTATGCGCCGTATCAGTTCGAGAACGGCAAGGTGCCGTGCTGCGTCGATGCCCGCGGCAGCGACCCGGTGCCGGAGAACGACAGCCATGGCGAGTTGATCTACAGCATCGCCGAGTACGGGCGCTACACCGGCGACAGCACTTTCACCGAGCTGATGTGGCCGCATGTGAAGGGCGCCTACGGCTACATGGAGCAGCTGCGCGCCAGCGAGCGCACCGAGGAGAACCGCGCACGCAACCCGGCCTTCTACGGCATGATGCCGGCCTCGATCAGCCACGAAGGCTATTCGGCCAAGCCGATGCACTCGTACTGGGACAACTTCTGGGCACTGCGCGGCTACAAGGACGCGACCCTGCTGGCGACCCAGCTGGGCAAGGTCGAGGCGATGCAGATCGCCGAATCGCGCGACCAGTTCCGGGATGATCTGCAGGCCTCGCTGCTGTCGGCGATGCAGCAGCACAACATCGACTACCTGCCGGGCTCGGCCGAGCTGGGTGACTTCGACGCGACGTCGACGACCATCGCACTGGCCCCGGGCGGCGAACAGGGCAGGTTGCCGCAGCAGGCGCTGGAGGCGACCTTCGAACGCTACTGGAACGAGTTCGTTGCCCGTCGCGACGGCAAGCGCGAGTGGAAGGACTACACCCCGTACGAGTGGCGCAACGTGGCCGCGTTCGTGCGCCTGGGCTGGCGTGATCGCGCGTGGCAGGCCACCGAGTTCTTCTTCAAGGACCGCGCACCGCAGGCCTGGAACCAGTGGGCCGAAGTGGTCTCGCGCACGCCGCGCAAGCCGTTCTTCGTCGGTGACCTGCCGCATGCCTGGGTGGCCTCGGACTTCGTGCGCTCGGCTTTGGACATGTTCGCCTACAACCGCGACATGGACGAGTCACTGGTGCTGGCCGCCGGCGTACCGACCGCGTGGCTGCAGGGCGAGGGCATCGTCGTGCAAGGCCTGCGTACGCCGCAGGGCCAGCTCAACTACCGCCTGCAGCGCAGCGACAAGCAGCTGGTGCTGGAGGTGCAGCCGGGCCTGGTGCCACCGGTAGGAGGCGTGGTGTTGCCGTGGCCATACGCCGGTGATCCGGGCGAGGCGAGTATCAACGGCGAAGCAGCCGAGTGGGTCAACAAGGAACTGCACGTGCACCAGCTGCCGGCGCGGGTTGAGATCGACATACCGAGCGCAGTGCGCCGCGCCGAGCGCAAGGGGCAGTAACGATGAAGCAACAGGGGGCAGGGGTGCGCACGTCGGTGCGTGCCCTGGGGCTGGCAATTGCATTGGCAGTGCCGAGCGTGATGATGGCGGCCGAGCCGGCTGCCGCGAACGCGGCGCCCGACGTTGCCAGCGCAGCGGGCATGAGCATGGTCACCTTCAACCTGCATCATGACCGCGAAGACTGGCCGAGCCGGCGCCGCACCATCCTGGCCGAGCTCAAGCGCCTGCAGCCGGATGCGGTTGCCCTGCAGGAGGTGATCCAGCGCCGCAACGTGCGAAACCAGGCGCAATGGCTGGCCAGCCAACTCGGCTACAAGTACGTGTTCGTGTCCACCGATCCGGTCGGGGCACCCAAGCGCTACGGCAATGCGCTGCTGACCCGGCGGCCGATCCTCGCCCGTGGTGATCATCTGCTGCTGCCGTTGGACGACTACCGCACCGTGGCTCACCTGCGCATCGACGTCGACGGCACGCCGGTGAACGTCTACGCCACGCATCTGAACGAGCGCAGCGATGAGAGTGGGCAGCGCATCCGTCGCACCCAGGTCGAGGACCTGCTGCGCTTCATCACTACGACGTCGGCCGGTGCGCCGGTGGTGATCGCGGGCGACTTCAATGCGCTGGTGGATGCCGGCGACCTGAGCGAGCTGCGCAGCCACTACGGCGACAGCTACGGCAGCGTGCACGTCAATACCGACCTGTCCGGGGTCAGTACGCTCAACCGCCACTATTACCAGGCGCCGTCGCGGATCGACCACATCTTCTTCCAGCAGGACGAGATGGTCGCGCGCGAGGCGAAGCTGCTGTTCGACCAGCCCGATGACAGCGGACGCTGGGCCTCGGACCACTACGGCGTGTGGACCCGCCTGCAGTTCGCACCGAAGCCCTGACGGAGCAGGCTCCGGCAGGTGCCAACCTTGGTTGGCACGAACGTGTCCGCGTGCACTGAATCAACGGCGCCAACCAAGGTTGGCCTCTACCAAAGCAGTGACCGTGCGCGGGTTGTGCGCTGGTTGGCCTCCACCAAAGCAGTGACCTTGTGCGGGGTGTGCCCTGGTAGGTGCCAACCTCGGTTGGCGCGTGCGTGTCCACGTGCACTCAATCAACGGCGCCAACCAAGGTTGGCTTCTACCAAAGCGAAGCCAGCGCCAAACGCACACACAAAAACGGCGGGGATCATTGTTCCCCGCCGTTTCGTTTTCACGCGATCAAGGAGCGATCAGTTCGCCGGCGGCGTGCGCTTGGCGGCCTCTTCGTCTTCTTCATCGGTCTTGGCTTCTGCAGCCTGGGCCGCAGCGTCGGCATGGCCATCGGCGACCGGGTCGATCGACGGCGTCACCACCGCTTCGGCGACCGGGGCAGCGGCCTCGATCGGCGCGGCTTCCACCGCCACCGGAGCGACCGGCTGTTCGGCGGCCACGACGGGCTCGACGACCGGCTTGGCTTCAACCACCGGCGTGGCCTCAACGGCCACCGGCTTGGCTTCAACCACCGGCGCGGCCTCAACGGCCACCGGCTTGGCTTCAACCACCGGCGCAGCCTCGACCGCCGCCGGCTTCGCTTCGATCACCGGAGCGGCTTCAACCACCGGGGCGGCTTCAACCGCGACCGGCTTTGCTTCGATCACCGGCGCGGCAGCGGCTACCGGCTGGGCCGGGGTCGCGGCGTCGATGGCATCGAGCATGCTGGTCTGCACCGGCGAGGACACCGCTTCAGCCTTCGCAGCAGCTTCGACCGGGGCCTGCACTTCAGCCACGACCGGGGCGGCGGCTTCGACCACAGCGCTGCTCACCACGGCAACCGGTGCGGCGGCAACAGCGGCGGCAGCACGGACCGGCTTTGCGGCGTCGGCAGCGGCCGGTTCGGCTTCGTCATCGAAGTCGAACTCCGGCTGCGAACGGGCCGGCTGCGCAGCAGCGACCGGCACAGTGCCGGCAGTGCTGTCGACGCTCGGCTCGGCGCCGTCGGCGTCGTCACCGTCGTCACCATCGTCCTGGTCATCGCCCAGAGCGTCGCTGCCGGCGGCGTTCTCGGCGCCACCGCGACGACGGCGACGGCCACCGCGACGGCCGCGACGACGGCGGGTCGCGCCTTCGCCGGTCTGCTCGCCATTGGCGTCGGTTGCAGCCTCTTCACCGGCAACCGCAACCACATCGGTCTCGCTGGCGGCGTTGGCAGTGGTGTCGACCGGTGCTGCGGCTTCGGCCGGAGCGGCGGCCACCGGCGCAACCGGTGCGGTCGCTTCCTGCGCGGTCACCGTATTGGCGGCGACCGCCGTGGCGGCCACGGCTGCAGCCGCGGTCACGGCTTCGGCCGGTGCTTCGGCGGTGTTGCGCTGCGGCTTCTCGGCCGGCTTGTCACCGTCCTGCTGCGGGCGCGGCTGCTTCGGCTGCTTCAGCTTCGGCTGCTGCGGGTTCTGGCCCTGCTGCTCGTTGCGCGGCTTGTTCTGCTGCTGCGGCTGCTGCTGGCCATCCTTCTGCTGCGGCTCCTTCTGCTTGCCCTGCTGCGGCTGCTGCTGGGCATTGCCGTTGTTACCGTTGCGGCCGTCCTTGCTGCGCTGCTCACCGCGCTCCTTGCGGTTGCCGCCGTCCTTCTGCTGCTGCGCGTTGCCGTTGCCGCCGTTGCCACGGTTGTCGTCGCGACGGTCCTTGCGGTCCTTGTTGCGATCCTTGTTGCGGTCCTTGCGGCCGCCGTCCTGCTGCTGGCGGGCGACCGGAGCCGCCGGTGCCGGTGCCGGCGCCGGTTCGCCACCGAACACGCGCTTGAGCCAACCGATCACGCCGCCGCTCGGGGCCGCTGCAACCGGCGCTGCCACGACCGGGGCCGGTGCCGCTGCGGCCGGCTCCACTTCCTCGCGCACCGGAGCGGGGGAGGTGTGCTTGACCTGGGTCACGGCCGGCGGCGGGATGTTCAACTGGCCCTTGGTCAGGGCGTGCACCGGCAGCTTGCGCGGGGTGCCGCGCTGGTAGCTGGGCTTGTTGCTCTCTTCACCCAGCTCGTTCTCACGCAGGCGGGTGACGGTGTAGTGCGGGGTGTGCAGCTGCTCGTCGGCGACGATCACGATCGGCGCCTCGTGGCGCTGCTCGATCTCACGCAGGGCGCTGCGCTTTTCGTTCAACAGGTAGTTGGCGATCTCCACCGGGGCCTGCACCAGCACCTGCCCGGTGTTCTCCTTCATCGCATGCTCTTCGGCGACGCGGATGATCGACAGCGACAGCGACTCGACGCTGCGCATGCGGCCGTGGCCGTCGCAACGCGGGCAGACGATCTGGCTGGACTCGCCCAGGCTCGGGCGCAGGCGCTGGCGGCTCATTTCCAACAGGCCGAAGCGCGAGATGCGGCCGACCTGCACGCGCGCACGGTCGTACTTCAGCGCGTTGGCCAGGCGGTTCTCGACCTCACGCTGGTGCTTGTTGGAGGCCATGTCGATGAAATCGATCACCACCAGGCCGCCCAGGTCACGCAGACGCAGCTGGCGGGCCACTTCCTCGGCCGCTTCCAGGTTGGTCTGGAAGGCGGTGTCCTCGATGTCGCTGCCCTTGGTGGCGCGCGAGGAGTTCACGTCGACGGCGGTCAGCGCTTCGGTCTGGTCGACCACGATCGAGCCGCCCGACGGCAGGCGCACGTTGCGCTCGTAGGCGCCTTCGATCTGCGATTCGATCTGGAAGCGGTTGAACAGCGGGATGTCGTCCTTGTAATGCTTGAGCTTGCGCAGGGTCTGCGGCATCACCTGCTGCATGAACTCGCGGGCGTGCTCGTACATCTCCTCGGTGTCCACCAGGATCTCGCCGATGTCGGCGCGCAGGTAGTCACGCAGGGCGCGCACGATCAGGCGCGATTCCTGGTAGATCAGGAACGGGGCCGGCTTGCTCAATGCGGCTTCGGCGATGGCGCGCCAGACGTTGAGCAGGTAATCCAGATCCCACTGCAGCTCTTCCGCATCGCGGCCGACGCCGGCGGTACGGATGATCACGCCCATGTCGTCGGGGATGTTCAGCTTGTCCAGGGCGTCCTTCAGGGCGGCCCGGTCTTCGCCCTCGATGCGACGGGAGACACCGCCGGCGCTGGGCGAGTTCGGCATCAGCACCATGTAGCGGCCGGCCAGCGAGATGAACGTGGTCAGGGCGGCGCCCTTGTTGCCACGCTCTTCCTTGTCGACCTGGACAACGATCTCCTGGCCTTCCTTCAGCAGTTCGCGGATGCCGGCCTTGTTGTGGTCGACACCGGCCTGGAAGTAATCGCGGGAGATTTCCTTCAGCGGCAGGAAGCCATGGCGGCCGCCACCGTATTCAACGAAGGCCGCTTCCAGCGAGGGCTCGATGCGGAAGATCCGGCCCTTGTAGATGTTGGACTTCTTCTGTTCCTTCGACGGCTGCTCGATGTCGATGTCATACAACGACTGGCCATCCACGATGGCAACACGCAGCTCTTCAGCCTGCGTGGCGTTGATCAGCATTCGCTTCATTGTTGCGTTCCTCGCAAGCGGCTACCGCGCGGAACGCCATGGGGTTTCGCCTCTGGACACGGTTCGCCGCCCATTCGCGCAAGCGCGGGGAGGGCGGCTTGGGTTTCCAGCGCTACGACACCACGGCAGGCCGCGGGAGCGCTTCACTCTTATGGGTTTTGGGGTGTTACAGGCCGCAGGCAGCTGTCAGCCAGGCTGGAGCGCCACGCGGGACATGTTCAGCACGGTTGCGTGTCAGGCATCCGGCGATGGCCGGGAAGGCCGGTGAGCCGCTAACATGGCCGCCCCGCGGGCGGTGGTCGCGCACTGTGCCGGATTCGTCGGAAGCTGGGCTTCTGGCCCTGAGTAACTTCCAACGAAATCAATCCCTTATCTCGCCCCCCGAGTGTAACAGAATAAACAGCCTGATGACTGCCCAAGACCCCACCAAACCCGCTGGCGACAAGCCTTCCGTGCGCATGATCACCGTTCCCGCCGACCGTGCCGGCCAGCGCCTGGACAACTTCCTGCTCGGCCAGCTGAAGGGTGCCCCGCGCAGCCTGGTCTACAAGCTGGTGCGCAGCGGCCAGGTACGGGTGAATGGTGGCCGCGCCAAGGCTGAACGCAAGCTCGAGGCGGGTGATGAGGTGCGCGTGCCGCCGGTCCGTCTCACCGAAGAGGGAGACAAGGCCGGTCCGCCGGAGGCGTTCATGCGCCGCCTGGAGCAGGCCATCGTCTTCGAGGATGCCCGCCTGCTGGCCCTGAACAAGCCCACTGGCGTGGCCAGCCATGGCGGCAGCGGCATCAGTTTCGGTGCCATCGAGACCCTGCGGGCCCTGCGCCCGGGCCAGACCCTGGAGCTGGTCCACCGGTTGGATCGAGACACCTCGGGCCTGCTGATCGTGGCCAAGAAGCGCTCCGCGCTGAGCGAACTGCAGGCGCTGCTGCGTGAAGATCACGGCGCCGGCATCCGCAAGCGCTACTTGACCCTGCTGGCCGGACGCATGCCCGACGGCGTGATGACGGTCGATGCGCCGCTGCACGTGGGTCTGCGCCAGGGCGGCGAGCGCCATGTGCAGGTGAACGCGATCGGCAAGGAATCGATCAGCCACTTCCGTGTGCTGGAGCGTCGCGGTGGTCATTCCTACTGCGAAGTCCGCATCGAGACCGGCCGTACCCACCAGATCCGCGTGCATGCCCAGCATCTGGGGCATCCGGTGGCCGGTGACGACAAGTACGGCGATCCTGCGGTCAACAAGCGGCTTCGTGAGCAGATCGGCCTGAAACGCCTCTTCCTGCACGCGGCCTCGCTGGAGTTCGCACTGGACGATGGCAAGAGCCCGTACGTGCTGAACGCGCCGCTGGCCGATGAGCTGGTCGAGGCGCTGGACCGGCTGCGCTGACGGCGGTTCGGCGGCGCCGGGTGCTTGGTCGGCGCCGTCGCTTCCCTGCGATGAGTGGGCTTGTCACTTTCTTTGCTCGTGCAAAGAAAGTAACCAAAGAAACACGCCGCCATCCGCGAGCCGGCGCTGCGCGCCGGTGCCCTGCGCTCCTCGGTCCGCCGAGGGGCGGCGCGGAACTCGCTGCGCTCAGACACCCGCGCCTCTTCACCCTCGCCGGACCTGCGGTGCTCGGCTAGCTACAAGGCGGACCAGACAGCCGCAGCGTAGACCCATACCCGCACGTAGCCTTTGTAGAGTCGAGCGACGCTCGACTCGCGCGCGCAGCGCGGGCTTCGCTTTCTTATTCTTTCATCGCGTGGCTGGCACGCACAGAAAAATGACGGGGCACGGGCGGGGGCGGCTTGCAGGGGTGTCCGCCGCATGGATGCGGCGGCCAAGCCTCCATGGATGGATTCACGGCGTCCCCTGCAAGCCGCCCCCGCCCGTGACCTCTCGATGCTGCGGGACGTACCAGCCGCGAGGGGGCTCAGCCCGTTGGCCGCAAACCCCTCACCACTTGAACAGCACCAGGCTGATCGCCAGCGTGCCCATGCCTGCCACCAGCCCGTAAACCGTCTCGTGGCCCTTGGCATAGCGCTTGGCCGCCGGCAGCAGCTCGTCCAGTGCCAGGAACACCATCACGCCGGCGATCAGCCCGAACACCCAGCCGAAGGTGGCGTGCGACAGCGACCCGGACAGCAGCCAGTAGCCGAGCGCCGCACCCACCGGTTCGGCCAGGCCGGACAGAAGGCTGGCACTGAACGCGTAGAACTTGTTCTGGGTGGCGAAGTACACCGGCACCGCAATGGCGATGCCCTCGGGAATGTTGTGGATGGCGATGGCGAAGGCCAGCGGCATGCCGACCGACGGACTCTCCAGCGTGGCAAAGAAGGTTGCCAACCCTTCCGGGAAATTGTGCGCGGTGATCGCGATCGAGGTCAGCAGGGCAACCCGCTTCAGGTACTCGCGGCTGTTCTCGCGGAACGCCGGGTCCTGCTTGTCCAGGCTGTCATGCGGGTTGGGGATGAAGTGGTCGATCAGCACGATCACGATCACGCCCAGCAGGAAGGCCAGAGTGCCGTAGGTGAAGCCGGTGCGCTCGCCATAGGCCAGTGCGAACGAGGCAATGGACTTGTTGAGGATCTCCGACAGCGACACATAGACCATCGCACCGCCGGCGAAGGCCAGGCCGAAGGCCAGCAGGCGCGGGTTGGGGCGGCGCGAGAACAGCACCAGCAGGCTGCCGATGGCGGTGGCCAGGCCGGCCGCGAGGGTGACCGCCAGTGCGATCCAGACATTTTCGGGGGGAATCTGCAGCATGTACCGACGCGGTCCTGGTCAACAGACAACCGCCCCGGATGAACCCGGGGCGGGGAGGGCGAGGCGGGCGTCGGCTGGCCTCGTCGGGGAGCGCGCGATCAGCCGCCGCGGCGCAGGCGTTCTTCGATGGCGAAGCACTGGTCCGGCTTCGGCTGCGGAGGGTGGCGACTCACGTGCACCTGGATCGTGGCCGGCACGGGCTGGCCGTTGCGGGTGGCGGCATTGAACTGCCAGCCCTGTACGGCGGTCCTGGCCAGCTCGTCCAGCTGGGGGTTGCCGGCGCCGGTCAGCAGAGCCACTTCGCTCGGCTTGCCGTCGGTGCCGATGGTCACCTTGAAGGTGCTGGTGCCGCCCACACCCATGCAGGCCAGCTCAAGCGGGTACTGCGGCGGCGGTGTCTTCACCGCAGCCACTTCGGTGGGCGGCGGCGGTGGTGGTGCCGCTGGTTCGGACGCGCCACAGCCGGCCAGGCCGGTCGCAGCGATCAGGGACAGGCTCAGCAAACGTACGTTCATGGCAGTTGCTCCGTCAGGGCCGAAGTCTTCGCCGCACAGATGAAGTCGTTCTCGCTCAGGCCGCCCACATCGTGGGTGGAGAAGCGCACGACCGCGCGATCGTAGTGCACGCCCAGGTCCGGATGGTGGTCCTCGCGATGGGCGATCCAGGCCAGCGCGTTCACGAAGGCCATGGTGGCGTAGTAATCCTTGAAGCGGAAGGTGCGCGACAGGGCCTGGCCGCCCTCGCTCAGCTCCCAGCCGGGAATCTGCGGCAGCAGTTCGGCCAGGCGGGCTTCGCCAAGCTTGTGATCGCTGCCTTTGCGCGGCACGCAACGGGCCTGGGCCAGTGGAATCAGGTCGGCCATGGGAATCTCCACCTCGTGTTGACTGAACAATGCGCCGGACGGTGTATAAACCGAATGAGCGGTTGACGCTTACTTGGCTAGAATAGCCTGATGATCCAGATCTCCGACACTGCCCAGACCCATTTCCGCAAGCTGATCGAACGCGAGGGCGTGCCCGGCATGGGCGTGCGCTTGAGTGCGGTCGAGCCCGGCACCCCGCGCGCCGATGCCCGGCTGGAGTTCGCCGAACCGACCGACCTGCTCGGTGACGAGTGGGCGGTGGACTGCGATGGCTTCACCCTCTACGTCGATGCGAGCAGCGTCGGCTGGCTCGATGGCGCCGAGATCGACATCGTCGCCGGCACCGCCGGTACCCAGCAGTTGACCATCAAGGCGCCGCGCATCAAGGGCGAGGCCCCCGGCGATGCCGCTTCGCTGGTCGAGCGCGTGCACTGGGTGGTGGAAAACGAAGTCAATCCGCAGCTGGCCTCGCATGGCGGCAAGGTGGCCGTGCAGGAAGTCTCGTCCGACGGCGTGGTGCTGCTTCGCTTCGGTGGTGGCTGCCAGGGCTGTGGGATGGCCGACGTGACGCTCAAGCAGGGCATCGAGAAGACCCTGATGGGCCGCGTGCCGGGCGTGACCGCCGTGCGCGACGCGACCGACCATGACAGCGGCCACGCGCCGTATATCCCGCGCGGCAACGTCGCCTGACCGCTGACGCGTGCCTCTGACCCGGGCCGAGCAACTCATCGAACTGCTGCTGGCCCGCCAGCAGCCACGCGCCGTCCTCGAGAAGTCCACGCGCCTGCCCTATGGCTGGGCGCTGTGGCTGCGCTCGCTGGGCCCGCTGCCGCGGCCGTTCCACGCCCGCGAAGTGATTGCGGTATTGCTGCCGCGCCCGCTGCCTGGACCGCCGGGCCAATCACCCCGGCTGTCGCCGTGGCAGGCGCTGCGCCGGTTGTTCTGGCAGGACTGGGACGCTGCGCCGCGCGATCAGCGCTGGATGCGCTGGACCTCGGCGTTGGCCAGCGCGCTGCTGCACCTGCTGTTCTTCATGCTGCTGCTGTGGGTTGCGGTGATCCGCACCACGGCACCGGAAGCAGAGGGCGCCGAAGGCGAGCGTGTGCAGGTGGAATTCGTCGGCCGCGCCTCCCAGGAGGGCGGAGGCGATCAGCCGGGTGCCGAGGCGGCTGCGGCTGCACCGGCCGGCCAGGTTGCCGCCGGCCAGGCAGCAGGGGCCGCGACTGCACCTGAGCCGCGTCCTGCGGCCGCGTCGGCGCCTGCGCCTGCACCGGCTCCAGCACCGACAGCCAGCGCGCCGTCGCCGCCGGCCGAAGCCGAGCCGGCCCCGCTTGCGGCCCCGCCACCGTCGCCGGTGCAGGCCACCGAAGTGGCGCAGGCCAGCACGGATTTCGTGGTGCCGCCGGTCAGCGTGCCGCGCACCGAGGTCAGCATCGTGCCGCGTGACACCACGCCCACGGTGCGCGAGCGCAGCGTGCAGCCGGTGCAGGCGCCGCCAACCCCAACCGCGATGCGTGCGCCGCAGATCGCGGTGCGGATGCCGCAGCTGCGTGACATCCCGGTGCAGGAGCGCGAAGTCAGTACGGTCGATGCACCGGCGGTGTCGCAGCCACTGCGCACGGCCGATGTGCAGGTGCGCGTGCCGCAGCGGGACGTACAGGTGCGCGAGCGTGAAGTGCAGGCGGTGGTCGATCCGCAGGTGCGGATGGCGACCGTCGCCGGTCGTGAACCGGCAGTGCATGCGCCGGCGGGTCGTGACGTACAGGTGCGCGAGCGCGAAGTAGCCTCGGCACCGGTGGCAGCCCTTTCGTCTTCCAGTGGCAATGCACCCGCGGCAGCGCCCGCGCCGGCGGCCAATGGCAGCGCGACGCAGGCGAGCAGCAGCGCCGCGCGGCCTGCTGCATCCAGCACGACCCCGGCCCAGGCCGGAGCGCGCCCGGCCCCCAATCCGGGCAACTGGGCCACGCCCGCCAAGGGCGATGACTGGGGTGCATCGAGCCGCAATCAGGACGGCGCCGACAAGGGCGCCCGCCAGGCCAGTACCAGCGGCAAGGGCAGTGGCCTGTTCAATGCCGATGGCAGCGTCCGCGTGCCGGGCCAGGAAGGCGAGGGGCGTGCCGAGCGCGGTGCGCCCGGTGGTGCCAACGATGGCTGGAGCAAGGAACGCATCGCGCAATCGGGCACCTGGCTGAAGCGACCGCCGTACGACTACACGCCCACTTCGTTCGACAAGTACTGGGTGCCGCAGGAATCGCTGCTGGCCGAATGGGTGCGCAAGGGCGTCAAGGCGATGGAGATTCCATTGCCGGGTACCAGCACGAAGATCTCCTGCGTGATCTCGATCCTGCAGGCCGGTGGTGGCTGTGGCCTGACCAATCCGAACATGCAGGACCAGCCAGCGGTGGCACGACCGCCGCCGGACATCCCGTTCAAGAAAGAGCTGCAGGAAGACAACGGGAGCCGCTAACGGCTCCCGCTGTCCACGCATGTTTCCTTATCCCCGCGCCGTTGGCGCGCCCCCTTGAACAACAAGGGGGCTTTTCGATGGACCCATCGCGGGATGTGACGGCCATGCTGGCGCGCTTTGGTAGGTGCCAACCTTGGTTGGCACAGACGCGCCGACCAAGGTCGGCATCTACCGGAGCACGTGCGCCGACCAGGGTCGGCCTCTACCTGGGTGGTGACCTCACGCGCTCTGCGACAGAAACACCCAGAACG
>NZ_JASJSQ010000009.1:46642-50258 GCF_030236855.1 Stenotrophomonas maltophilia group sp. Smal13 | reverse complement strand
CCTCTACCTGGGTGGTGACCTCACGCGCTCTGCGACAGAAACACCCAGAACGGCACGTCTCGGCCAACCCAGTCGCGGCTGGCTTCGTCCATTACGTCCAGCAACGTGTCGAAATCCTTCTGCGTGGAGGCGCGCAACGTGTCCACGTCGGCCAGGAACAGCGCGTAGCCGTTGGCCGGCAGCCACTGCAGGTCGCGCAGGTTGTCCGACAGCGCATCCCAGTTGCCGCCGAAGCCGGCAGGGAAATCCAGTTGCGCGGCCAGCCGGGCCAGCAGGGTGCGCTTGTCGGCCACGCCTTCCAGGTCGATGCGGATCACCTTCAGCCCGGCATCGCGCATCGCCGCGGCCAGTGCGCCGATGTCGTCGCTGTCGATGGCGTAGACGCCGGCATTGTTGATGTCATGCAGGCCGAGGCCGAAATCATCGTGGCTCATCACTGCGCTCCCTGGGCCGGTACGGTGAAGCTGCGGAACGATTCGTAGTGGTCGTCGGTGTAGTACCACGCCTCCGGCGGATCGCCGCCGGTGACGATGCGGCGAGCGCCACGGGTGCGCGCACCGGGGGTGTCGACGGTGTATTCGCGGTAGTAGCCGCGCGGGCGCTGCGGCAGCTGCTGCTCGCGGTTGCCGAAGGTGCTGCCGTCCTGGCGGTGCGGGAACGGGCCGCCACGCTGGATCAGGGCGATGGTCTGCCGGGCTTCAGCGGGCAGGAATGCGGGCAGGCTGCTGTCGTTGCCGGTTGCGGGCGTGGCCGTGGCCGGCGCGAGCGCGGCAGGCGCACCCTGCAGGTCCGGCGCGAACTGCGGCGCCGGCGGGCGCTGCATGAAATGGTTGGCGACCAGGCCGAGCAGCAGCAGGGCGATGGCGGTGATCAGCAGCCGGGGGTTGCGCATGGGCAGGGGCGGGCGAGGGTGGTGCGGGCACTGTAGCGCCTGTGCGCTGCACGGTGCATGAGGACGCCGTCGCGTCACTGCTGCGTAACAATTGCCGTCATGCTCACTGGCAGGACGCAATTTCCTTTACATCCCCCTTGGTAATCTGGGGGTCTGTCCCCATCATTCACCGCGCAACGCCCGACACCGTCGGGTGCCCTCGCAATCAGGAGATGCATCATGGCCTATACCCTGCCCAAGCTGTCCTACGCCTACGACGCGCTGGAACCGCATATCGATGCGGCGACGATGGAAATCCATCACACCAAGCATCACCAGACCTACATCAACAACGTCAACGCGGCGCTGGAAGGCACCGAGTACGCTGACCTGCCGGTCGAAGAACTGGTGAAGAAGCTCAAGTCGCTGCCGGAGAACCTGCAGGGTCCGGTGCGCAACAACGGTGGCGGCCATGCCAACCACTCGCTGTTCTGGACCGTGATGGCTCCGAATGCTGGCGGCAACCCGGTGGGCGACGTGGCCAAGGCCATCGACAAGGACCTGGGCGGCTTCGACAAGTTCAAGGACGCCTTCACCAAGGCGGCGCTGACCCGTTTCGGCAGTGGCTGGGCGTGGCTGAGCGTGACCCCGGACAAGAAGGTTGTGGTCGAGAGCACCGGCAACCAGGACAGCCCGCTGATGGAAGGCAACACCCCCATCCTCGGCCTGGACGTGTGGGAACACGCGTACTACCTGAAGTACCAGAACCGTCGTCCGGAATACATCGGCGCGTTCTTCAACGTCATCGACTGGAACGAAGTCGAGCGCCGTTACCAGGAAGCGATCGCCTGATCGCGGTAACGGGATGAACTGAAAAGGCCGGGGGAGACCCCGGCCTTTTCTGTTGCAGGAGTCATTCGGTAGTGCCGGCCGCTGGCCGGCAATCGTGTGGTACCCGAGGAGCCGGCCAGCGGCCGGCACTACCTATTCGGCCGTGGCCGTATCACCCTGCAGGCGCAGGGTCGCCATCACGCCCAGGCGCAGGCCGGGCAGGTCGCCGTCGGCTGGCAGCAGGATCGGCTGCTGGCGGATGCCGCCGAAGTGCTTGACCTGGAACAGCACATCCAGGCCATGGCCACTGCTGCCACCGCCACTGGCCGCAGGCGCCTCGGCGCGGCCGCCGGGATTGCGCCGGGCCGGCTGGAAGCCGGGCGTGCTGCGCACCAGTTCCACCGTGTTGGCGGAGAAATCGCCGGCGATCAGGCTGGGCATGCCCTCGGCGGTGGCGCCGATCCAGGTCATCAGGTCGCTGGTCTGATGCTGGCGGGCGGTGGCCTCGTCCGGGTCCGGGCGCAGCCGTGCCACATAGATGTTGACCAGTGCCTCGCCCAGCTTCAGCCGCATCATGCCGGCGGCGCTGAAGGTGCCGGGTGGGTGCAGCAGGGTCACGCCATCCTCGCTGACCGGCAGCCGGGTCAGCATCGCGTTGCCATGCCGCAACGGCTGGCTGGGCGGATCGGCGGTAACGAAGTCGCAGCTGTAGCGCAGCCGGCTGGCCAGCCAGCAGGCCGGATTGCGGCCCTGCTGCTGCAGCACCTGCTGCACCGAGATCACGTCCGGCTGCAGGTCGGTCAGCAACTGTGCGACCTGCTCACGGCGCAACTTCCATTGCGCGTCATCGCGGCTGGGCAGTTCCAGCGCGGCCACGGTCAGTTGCCGGGGCTCGTTGTCACTGGCAGTGGCGGCCGTTGCCTGCGGCCGCGCCTGTGCCTGCAACGCCATCAGCAGCACCAGGCAACTGAGCAGGAGACGGGCGGGGGCGAGGGGGCGCATAACGATAAGTTTACGCTTTTGTCGTGCAGGTGCCGTGACTTCCGACACGGAGTGTCGCTGCCTGCCATGGATTGGCACCGTTGTCATGCAGCCCTGCAGCGTGCTTCGCAAGCCCTGCTTCCGGTAATCTTGCGCCTTTCGCTTTGCAGGATTGCCTTACAGGATGAGCCACGACGCAGTTGCCCCCATCGCCGGCCAGGGAAAGATGCCGCGCCAGATCCCGTACATCATCGGCAATGAGGCCTGCGAGCGGTTCAGTTTCTACGGGATGCGCAACATCCTGGTGCAGTTCCTGATCACCTCGCTGCTGCTGCAGGAAATCACTGCGGAAGGCCGTGCCGGTGAAGCCAAGGACATCATGCACAGCTTCATGATCGGCGTGTATTTCTTCCCGCTGCTCGGAGGCTGGCTGGCCGACAGGTTCTTCGGCAAGTATCACACCATTCTCTGGTTCAGCCTGGTCTACTGTGCCGGCCACCTGTGCCTGGCGCTGTTCGAGAACAGCCGCGAGGGCTTCTTCCTCGGCCTGGGCCTGATCGCGCTCGGTGCCGGTGGCATCAAGCCGCTGGTGGCCTCGTTCATGGGCGACCAGTTCGACCAGAGCAACAAGCACCTGGCCAAGATCGTCTTCGACGCCTTCTACTGGATCATCAACTTCGGCTCGCTGTTCGCCTCGCTGCTGATCCCGCTGGTGCTGAAGAACTGGGGCCCGCAGTGGGCGTTCGGCATCCCGGGCATCCTGATGTTCATCGCCACCTTCGTGTTCTGGCTGGGCCGCAAGCGCTACGTGCTGGTGCCGCTGCCGCCGAAGGATCCGCATTCGTTCGCCAACGTGGTGCGTACCGCACTAACCACGGCCCGTAACGGCCGGGCCCGTCCGGACACGGATACCGCCGAGGTCGACCTGGTGCT
>NZ_JASJSQ010000009.1:0-46632 GCF_030236855.1 Stenotrophomonas maltophilia group sp. Smal13 | reverse complement strand
CTGCCAGCACCAGGCCGAGCACGGCGATCACCAGGCCCGGACGGGCCAGGGCCGTCCGGGCCTGGTGATCGCCGTGCTCGGCCTGGTGCTGGCAGTGGCCTCGTTCGGCCTGGTTGGCTCGTTGGGCATTGTCATCTGCCTGTGCCTGGCGCTGGTATCGATCCTGGCCGGTATCGGCGGTGGCACCTGGCTGCAGCTCGATCGCGCCCGTGGCCAGCATCCGGCCGAAGCCGTCGAAGGCGTGCGCTCGGTGCTGCGGGTGCTGGTGATCTTCGCGTTGACCACGCCGTTCTTCTCGCTGTTCGACCAGAAGGCCTCGACCTGGGTCCTGCAGGGCCAGCAGATGCAGATGCCGAGCTGGTTCACCGCCTCGCAGATGCAGGCACTGAACCCGCTGCTGGTGATGATCCTGATTCCGTTCAACAACCTGGTGCTGTACCCGGCCCTGCGCCGCTTCGGCTTCGAGCCGACCGCGCTGCGCCGCATGACCGCCGGCATCGCTTTCAGCGGTCTGGCCTGGATCGTGGTCGGCGGCATCCAGGTGGTGATGGACGGGGGCAACGCCATGTCGATCTTCTGGCAGATGCTGCCGTATGCGCTGCTGACCTTCGGTGAGGTGCTGGTCTCGGCCACCGGCCTGGAGTTCGCCTACAGCCAGGCGCCGCAGGCGATGAAGGGCGTGGTGATGAGCTTCTGGAACCTGACCACCACCATCGGCAACCTGTGGGTGCTGCTGTCCAACGCGGCGGTGCGCAACGATGCGGTGACCCACAAGATCGCCAGTACGGGCCTGAGTGAAGCGGCGTTCCTGATGTTCTTCTTCGCCGGTTTCGCCTTCGTTGCGGCGTTGGCCTTCGGTTGGTATGCGAAACGCTATCGTATGGTCGACAACTACCGTAGCGCCTGAGCCTGACATGACCCCCGTCAATCTGCTGTTGATCGCCATCACCGCCATCCTGTCGTGGATGGCGTTCAACAACCGCAAGCTGGCCGACCGCCTGATCCTGTGGCCGCCGGCCATCGACCGTCACCGCCAGTACGACCGGCTGGTGACCTATGGCTTCATCCACGCCGACTGGTCGCACCTGATCTTCAACATGATCACCCTGTTCTTCTTCGGGGGATTCATCGAGAGCGTGATGGTGCAGCTGACCGGCAGCTACCTGACCTACCCGGCGTTCTACATCGGTGCGCTGCTGGTCTCGATCCTGCCCAGCTACCTGAAGAACCAGAAGAACCCGAACTACCTCAGCCTGGGTGCGTCCGGTGCGGTGTCGGCGGTGCTGTTCGCCTTCATCCTGATCAAGCCGTGGTCGATCATCCTGGTGTTCTTCATCCCGGCGCCGGCCATCGTCTACGCCGCGTTCTACGTCGGCTACAGCATCTGGATGGACAAGCGCGGCGGTGACCGCATCAACCACAGCGCGCACCTGGCAGGCGCGGCGTTCGGCGTGATCTTCATGCTGGCCATGCAGCCGAGCATCTTCACTCACTTCCTGCGCGAACTCTCCAACCCGACCTTCCGCCTCGGCGGCGGTTGAAGACGGGAGCGGGGCGGATCGGCAGCGATCCGCCCCCGCTGTTTCAGAGCGTGGGCTGCTGACCGTAGGTATCCAGCAGGCGGGCGAACACTTCTTCGCCGATGCGCTGGAAATCCTGGTCCTGGGTCTGCCCCTCCACGGCCAGTTGCAGCAGGCCCTCCAGCAGGGCGCGGTCGGTATCTGAATGGGAATCGCTGGGGTGCATCGGAGCCTCCGCGGTGGTGCGCATGATCAACGGTCGCAAGGGCCGTGCCAGCCTGGCCGTACCCCTCCACAGGCGATAGCGGCCGCCAGCGCTCCAGCTTGAGGGTCGCAAACTGACGTGAATGGAACGGACTTGCCCCTGTTCAGGCTTCACGCGATCATGGCGCCCGGCTGCGCACCATCCACGCAGTCGCCGCAGGAGACAGTTCCATGGCTTCGGTCACGCCCCCCGGTCTGGCCTACGAGGTCGAACACGACCTGGCCAACCATCGCTTCACCGCCCGTGTGCGCGGACAGCTGGCGGTGCTGGACTACCAGATCAAACGCAGGCGCATGGTCATCACGCATACCGAGGTGCCCGAGCCGATTGCCGGCCGAGGCATCGCCGGTGAGCTGACCCGTGTGGCGCTGCGTTTTGCCCGTGAGCAGAAGTACAAGGTGGTGCCGGCGTGTTCCTACGCCGAGGCCTTCCTGCAGCGGCATGAGGAGTACCACGACCTGCTCGTTGGCTGAACGCCAGCGGGTCACGCTTCAGCCATGGCAGGCGATGATGTACAAACATGAACAGGGGATCCCGATGAAGATTGGAAACAACCGGCCACTGCACGGCAGCGTGCTGGCCGGCGTGGTAAGCGTGCTGTTGCTGGCCGGTTGCCAGCGTGAGAGCGAGCCGGCACCGGCGACCGACGCGGCGCCTGCCGCCGAGGCCACCGCCGCAGGCGAAACGCCGGTCACGGAAGCGCCGCTGGACCTGCGCGACGTGATCGAGAACAACGAACGCGAAGTGGTGGGTATCAGCTACCCGGCCGGCATCGACCGCTACCCGGGCCTGGCCCGCGCGCTGCAGAGCTATGCGACGAGTGCGCGCAGCGACCTGCAACAGGCGCTGGACGGGCTGGGCAATGACAAGCCGACCATGCCGTACGAGCTGTCGCTGAGCTTCGAGAAGCTGCTGGAAACCCCGCAGCTGGTGGTGGTCAGTGCCGATGGCAGCCGCTACACCGGTGGCGCCCATGGCGAACCGCTGGTGGCCCGATTCGTGTGGCTGCCGCAGCATCAGCAGATGCTCAGCGCCGAAAAGCTGGTGGCCGATGCCAAGGGCTGGAAGGCGATCAGCGATTTCGTCGCTGACCAGCTGCGTGAACGCGTGGCCACCCGCCTCAGCGGTGAGGACATGGATCCGGCCCAGCTGCAGGAATCGCTGCGCAACGCATCGCGCATGATTGCCGACGGCACCGGCCCGCAGGCCGACAATTTCAGCCAGTTCCAGCCGCTGACCGACGACAAGGGGCAGATCACCGCGCTGCGCTTTGTTTTCCCGCCGTACCAGGTGGGTCCATACTCGGACGGCACCCAGACCGCCGATGTACCGGCGGCGGTGCTGTTGCCGCACGTGGCCAAGGACTACGTGGAGCTGTTCGCACGCGGTTGACCGCAGTCGAGGAGGTGGCGTGGATACAGGGTTGCAGGAGCGGGTCGCCGGCCTGCTGCAGGAAGCCGGGGTCCGCATCGGCGGTTCCCAGCCACAGGATATCCAGGTTCATGACCCGCGCTTCTTCGCGCGGGTCATGGCGCACGGCTCGCTTGGCCTCGGCGAGAGCTACATGGACGGTTGGTGGGATGCCAACGTCCTGGATGAATTCCTTGTCCACCTGATGCAGGCGCACCTGGACGAACGGGTGCACGGTTGGCGCGAAGTGGCCGATGCACTGAAGGCGCGCCTGTTCAACCTGCAGGTGGGACAGGGCAGCTACGAGGTGGGCCGCCGCCACTACGACCTCGGCAATGATCTCTACCAGGCCATGCTGGGCCAGCGCCTGGTCTATAGCTGTGGCTACTGGCGCAATGCCGGCGATCTCGACGCCGCGCAGGAAGCCAAGCTTGACCTGGTCTGCCGCAAGCTGGGCCTGCGCCCGGGGCAGCGTGTGCTGGACATCGGCTGTGGCTGGGGCGAAGCCCTGAAGTTCGCCGCCGAGCGCTACGGTGTCAGTGGCGTCGGCGTGACCATTTCGCAGGAGCAGGCCGAGTTCGCGCGCGAACTGTGCGCCGGCCTGCCGATCGAGATCCGCCTGCAGGACTACCGCGAACTGCACGAGCCGTTCGATGCGATCTTCTCGATCGGCATGTTCGAGCACGTCGGCGACAAGAACTACGCCAGCTTCTTCGAGGTGGCCAGGCGTTGCCTGTCACCGCGCGGTCTGCTGCTGTTGCACAGCATCGGCACCAACATCTCGCGGCATCGTACCGACCCGTGGATCGCGCGCTACATCTTTCCCAACTCGATGCTGCCATCGGCGGTGCAGATCACCAAGGCGTTCGAGGGCCGCTTCGTGCTGGAGGACTGGCACAACTTCGGCACCGATTACGATCTGACCCTGCAGGCCTGGCGACGCAACGTGGAAGCAGCGTGGCCGCGGCTGGATGCACGTTATGACGAGCACTTCCGGCGCATGTGGCGCTTCTACCTGGCCGGGTCGATGGCCACCTTCCGTTGCCGGCACGCGCAGCTGTGGCAGCTGGTGCTGTCGCCGGAAGGCGTGCCGGGTGGGTACGTGGCGCCACGTTGAGGCTGCACTTCTGCCCTGCGCGACCGATGGTGCGGATCGTGGAAGAAGCGACATCGCTTGACGTCATGCGCGAGCGTTGTCGGCGCTGTGCCTGGTTGGGGTGACGTGGGCGCTAGACTTGTCGACCAGCGGCATCACCGCTTCACTGAAGGCATCGCAGCATGGGTTGGGACATCACCTATCATCCGATTGCGGAATCCGAGATCCGTGACATTTATTTCCGTGCGCTTGAGGATGGCGCGCTGGTCGCCGAGCTGCAGCAGCGGTTCCAGATCGAGCCGTTCTACATGGAGCAGCTGCAGGAGCGCATCGAGGAGGCTCGCTCGATCAGCGCAGAAGTGCCTTTCGAGAAGGGGCACGCTTTGTACCTGGCGATCGTGGCCGGCCACCTTCGGCGGTATCACTATCTCCGCGGGAGCGCCCTTTCGTTTTTCATCGACGATCCGGTGGTCGCCCGCTATTTCGCGGACTGGCGGCAACTGGTGCCGTTGCAGTGGGCGGATGCTGCCGCCGGCAACCATCTACGTGAAAACTATGGTGGTGGCGTGTTCATCACGCATGCCCGGCTGAAGCAGTTACGCGCTGATCATGCAGTGGACAGCGCACTGGCTGCGCGCCTGGAGGAGCTGTTCTCCGATGGACGCCTGGTCGTTTTCTGGCGTGTTGTCGATGACGCGATCGCCAGCGGATGCGGATTGCTGGAGGCCAGCGAGGTGGTCGAGCCGAACCCGATGGATCTCAATGCATCGACCAGCTTGAGCAATCTGCTGAACTGCGCGCCGGATGGCGCGATGCTGTATGCGGAGGCCGCGGCGGCACAGCTGGCGGAGTTCGTGGCAGCGCACCCGGATATCGCATCGACTGCCGCTGCCACGCCCGGTACGCCGAAAGGGCGGTGGTGGGAGCGACTGTTTCGGCGGTGACCGGAGAGCATCCACGCATGGCGTGGATCTACTGGTGGGTGCCGATCGTTGGTCGGTACGATCCATTCGCGCCACAAACCCCGGCATCATCGATCCACACATGACGCACTCCAGTAGATCCACGCCATGCGTGGATGGCGCCAACAAAAAACCGCCCGGTCTCCCGGGCGGTTTTCGTTTCAGGCTACCGCGCGGGCGATCAGTTGCCGGCGCCGGTCAGGCCACGCTTTTCCAGCAGCGGTTCGATCTGCGGCTCGTGTCCGGCGAAATCGCGGAACAGCTGCATGGCATCCACGCTGCCGCCCTTGGACAGCAGGGTGGCGCGGAAGTGGTCGCCGTTCTTGCGGCTCAGGCCGCCGTTGTCCTTGAACCACTTCTGGGTGTTGGCGTCGAGCACTTCCGACCAGATGTAGGCGTAGTAGCCGGCGGAGTAGCCGCCCATGATGTGGCTGAAGTACGGGGTCTTGTAGCGCGGCGGGACCGGCGCGTAGTAGATGCCGTCCTTCTCCAGCGCGGCGCGCTCGAAGGCCATCACGTCCTTGGCGGCCGGCACCTGGTCGGCGCCGATCTGGTGCCAGCGCTGATCAAGCATGGCCGCACCCAGGTACTCGGTGGTGGCGAAGCCCTGGTTGAACTTGGCAGCGGCCAGCACCTTGTCCAGCAGTGCCTGCGGCATCGCCGAACCATTCTGGTAGTGCTTGGCGTAGTTCTTCAGGATGACCGGATTATCCGACCACATTTCGTTGACCTGCGAGGGGAACTCGACGAAGTCACGCGGCACCGAGGTGCCCGAGAAGTACGGGTACTTCACGTTGGAGAACATGCCGTGCAGGGCGTGGCCGAACTCGTGGAAGGTGGTGTTCACCTCATCCCAGGTCAGCAGGGTCGGCTGGCCGGCCGGCGGCTTCGGGATGTTCAGGTGGTTGGCGACCACCGGCTTGAAGCCGGTCAGCTTGGACTGCGAGACGTAGGAGTTCATCCACGCACCGCCGCGCTTGGAGGCGCGTGCATACGGGTCGAAGATGAAGATCGCCAGCTGGCTGCCGTCAGCGTCGAACACGTCGTAGACGGTGACGTCATCGTGGTAGACCGGCAGGTCGGTGCGCTGCTTGAAGGTCAGGCCGAATTCCTGGCCGGCGGCGTAGAACACGCCGTTCTCCAGTACGTTCTTCATCTCGAAGTACGGCTTCAGCTGCGACTCGTCGAAGTTGTACTTGGCCTGGCGCACCTTCTCGCTGTAGAAGGCCCAGTCCCACGGTTCCAGCTGGAAGGTCGGCTTGCGCGCGGCCTTCTGTTCCTTGTCGATCATCGCCTGCAGATCGGCGGCTTCGCGCTTGGCGTTGGCCACGGCGGCCGGAGCCAGCTTGCCCAGCATTGCGTTGACCGCTTCCGGGGTCTTGGCGGTCTGGTTGGTCAGGTTGTAGGCGGCGAAGTTCGGGAAGCCCATCAGCTTGGCCTTGTCGGCACGCAGCTGCATGATGCGCGAGACCAGCGCGGTGTTGTCGAACTCACCGCCGCGGCTGCCGCGGGTGGTCGAGGCTTCGTAGATCTTCTGGCGCAGGGCGCGGTTGGCCAGGTTGGTCAGCGGCGGCTGGCCGGTGGTGTTGAGCAGGGTGATCACGTACTTGCCTTCCAGGCCACGGGCCTTGGCGGCTTCGGCGGCGGCAGCGATCTGCTCCTTGGACAGGCCGTCCAGCTCCTTGACGTCGTCGACGGTGATCGCCGAAGCGTTCACTTCCGACTGCACGTTCTGGCTGAACTTGGTGCCCAGGTTGGCCAGCTCGGCGTTCATCGCCTTCAGCGTGGCCTTGTCAGCCTCGGACAGCTTGGCGCCGGCGCGCACGTAGTTGTCGTAGTACTTCTCGACCAGGCGCACGCCTTCGGCGTCCAGGCCCAGCTGGCTGCGGGTGTCGTACAGCGCCTGGATGCGGGCGAACAGCTTGCCGTTCAGCGCGATCGCATCGCTGTGCGCGGCGAACTTCGCCGAGTAGTCGGCCTGCAGCTTCTTGCGGGTGTCGTTGGTATCGGCGCCTACCAGGCTGAAGAACACGGTGGTCGCACGGTCGAGGATGTCACCGCTCTTTTCCAGGGCGATGATGGTGTTGTCGAAGGTCGGCTTGGCCTTGTTGTTGGCGATCGCCTCCACTTCCTTCAGCTGCTGCGCCATGCCGGCGTCGAAGGCCGGGGCGAAGTCGCTGTCCTTGATCTTGTCGAACTGCGGGAAATGCAGCGGCAGCGGGCTTTCGGCGAAGAACGGATTGGCCTGCTGGGCATGGGTGCTGGCAGCCGGGGTGGCGGCGCCGGCCGAGAAGGCGGGCAGGGCAAGGCCGAGGGACATGGCCACGGCAAGGGCAAGGCGAGTGGTCAAGGTAGGAACTCCGGTAAGGCAAACAAGGGCCCGAGGGTAACCCGGCCGGCGGCGCCCGCACTTGTGTCAAAAGGCATGTTGCCGGGGCCGGGCGCGGGTACCATGCATTCACCGCCCACGGCCCGCTGCCATGACCACTGCCTACGACTTCAGCTTCCGCGACCTCGACGGCCAGCCGCAGGCCCTGGCCCGGTACCAGGGGCACCCGATGCTGCTGGTCAATGTCGCCAGCCGCTGTGGCTTCACCCCGCAGTACACCGGGCTGGAACAGCTGTGGCAGGAGTATCGCGAGCGTGGCCTGGTGGTGATCGGGTTCCCATGCAACCAGTTCGGTGCACAGGAACCGGGCGACGCCGCGCAGATCCGCCAGTTCTGTTCGCTGGACTACCCGGTCAGCTTCCCGCTGTCGGAGAAGATCGAGGTCAACGGCGACGGGGCTGATCCGTTGTGGGCATGGTTGTCACGCGAAAAGCGCGGCCTGCTGGGTAGCGCCCGCATCAAGTGGAATTTCAGCAAGTTCCTGGTCGACCGCCAGGGGCAGGTGGTGTCGCGCCATGCGCCCACCACCAGGCCGGAGCAGCTGCGCGGCGAGATCGAAGCGCTGCTGTGAGATGAACCCAAAAAGGGGACGGAGGGGATTAAGTCGTTTGTGCACAAACGACTTAATCCCCTCCGTCCCCTTTTTGCTTATTTCTCGACGAAGGCGCGTTCGAACACGTAGTGGCCCGGCTGGCCGATACGCGGCGAGACCTGGAAGCCACGGGCATCGAGCACGCTGCGCAGGTCGGCCAGCATCTGCGGGCTGCCGCAGATCATCGCGCGGTCGTTCTCCGGGCTCAGCTCGGGCAGGCCGAGGGTGCGCTGCATCTCGCCGCTTTCCATCAGCTGGGTCAGGCGGCCCTGGTTGGCGAACGGCTCGCGGGTGACGGCCGGGTAGTACAGCAGCTTGTCACCGATCATCTCGCCCAGGAATTCGTGCTCACGCAGTTCCTTCTCGAAGTAATCGCGGTAGGCCAGGTCCTTCTCGTAGCGCACGCCGTGGCAGAGGATCACCTTCTCGAAGCGCTCGTAGGTTTCCGGGTCCTTGATGACCGACAGCCACGGCGCCATGCCGGTGCCGGTGCCCAGCAGGTACAGGTTCTTGCCGGGGTGCAGATCGCTGATCAGCAGGGTGCCGGTGGGCTTCTTGCCGACCAGCACCTTGTCACCCGGCTTGATGTGCTGCAGGCGCGAGGTCAGCGGGCCGTCCTGCACCTTGATGCTGAAGAACTCCAGATGCTCTTCCCAGTTGGCGCTGGCGATGGAATACGCGCGCAGCAGCGGCCGCGCCTCGGTTTCCAGGCCGATCATCACGAACTGGCCGTTCTCGAAGCGGAAACCGCTGTCGCGGGTGAGGGTGAAGCTGAAGTAGGCATCGGTCCAATGACGGACCTCAAGCACCGTTTCGGCGCCAAAAGCGGAGGACATGGGCGTATCTATCGGAAGTCGTCGGGGTGATTCTATCTCAAATGAGACAGGTTCTCATTAGGCGGAACGAGAGGCGTTCTCAGCGGTAGCCGGCCGCCTGCAGCTCGAACAGCTCGGCGTAGCGGCCGCCCTGGGCCATCAGCTCTTCATGGGTGCCGCTGGCCTCGATCCGGCCATCGGCCAGCACCAGGATGCGATCGGCCATGCGTACCGAGGAGAAACGGTGGGAAATCAGCACTGCGGTGCGATTATCCGCCAGTTCCCTGAACCGCTGGAACACCTCGAACTCACTTCGCGCATCCAGCGCTGCCGTTGGCTCATCCAGGATCATCACCTGCGCATTGCGCATCCATGCACGGGCGATGGCGATCTTCTGCCATTGGCCGCCGGACAGGTCCACGCCCTGCTTGAAGCGGCGGCCGATCAGCTGGTCGTAGCCGCCGGGCAGGTCGTCGATCACTTCCTCGGCCATTCCGCGCCGTGCGGCGTCGGCGATGCGCGCCTGGTCGTCCATCGCCTCGACCTGGCCGACGCCGATGTTCTCGCCGGCGCTGAGGTTGTAGCGCACGAAGTCCTGGAAGATCACCCCTAGATTGGCGCGCAGGTCGTCCAGGTCGTAGTCGCGCAGGTCGCGCCCATCGAGCAGGATGCGGCCCTCGTCCGGTTCGTACAGCCGCGCCAGCAGCTTCACCAGTGTGGTCTTGCCAGCGCCGTTCTCACCGACCAGCGCCAGTACTTCGCCAGCCTGCAGCTGGAAATCAAGGTGGCGCACCGCCCATTGCTCGGCATCCGGGTAGCGGAAGCCGACGTTCTCGAACACGAAGCCCTGCCGGATCGGCTGCGGCACGCGCACCGCACCTTCACGCGAGTGGATTTCCGGCTGGATCTGGAAGAACGAGAACAGGTCATCCAGGTACAGCGCCTGGCTGGCCACCTGCGAGAACCCGATCAACAGGCCCTCCAGCAGCTGGCGCAGGCGCAGGAAGCTGCCGGCGAGGAAGGTCAGGTCGCCGATCGAAAAATCGCCGCGCACCGTGCGCCACGCGATGTAGGCGTAGGCGGTGTAGTAACCCAGCGTGCCCAGTGCGGCCAGCAGCGTGCCCCAGAACGCACGCCGCCGGGCCAGTGCCCGGTTGGCCTGGAATAGTGCTACAGACAACCTGCGATAGCGCTCCACCAGGAAGCGGTGCAGGTTGTAGATCTTCACTTCCTTGGCCGTTTCCACGCTGGCACCGAGCTGGCGCAGGTAGTCGAGCTGGCGGCGCTCGGGCGTCCACTGGAAGTTGAGGCTGTAGCCGGCCGCGTTGAAGTGCGATTCGCCGATGAAGGCCGGCACCAGTGCCAGCGCCAGCAGGAGGATCAGCCACGGCGCGTAGACCAGCAGGCCGATGGCGAGGCTGGCCACGGTGATCGCGTCCTGTACCTGGCCGAACAACTGGCTCATCAGGTTCATCCGGCCCATGGTCTGGCGTCGCGCACGGTCCAGCTTGTCCTGCAGGTCCGGGTCCTCGAAGTCCTCCAGATCCAGCGTTGCCGCGTGTTCCATCAACCGGATGCTGGTGACGTTGGCGAACAGTTCCGAGAGCAGGGCATCGGCGTAGCTGACCAGCCGGCCGAGCAGATCCGAGGCGATGGCCAGGCCGAATTCCAGCGCCAGCAGGCCCAGCAGCGGATTCAGTATGCCGCTGGACAGTGCTTCGCCCAGCGGCGGGAAGCCAGCGTCGTGCTGGCTCAGGTGCAGGGCGCTGTCGATGATCAGCTTGCCGACGTAGAGCATCGCCACCGGCAGCAGCGCACGGATCAGGCGCAGGCCAAGGCTGGCCAGGGTGAGCGCGGGGCTGGTCTTCCAGACCATGCGCAGGAACGGTGGCAGGTTGCGCATCGCCCTGAAGCGCTGGCGCAGGCTGGGTTTCTTCGCGGCGGCAGCGCCAGCGGTGGGGGTAGCAGGCATGTGCGTATTGTGCGCGCCCGACGCGTGCAGGTGGGGTCAGTGCAGCCGTGTGGCAGCGCCGGGGTCAGATCCCTTTGCGGCGCAAAGGGCTCTGACCCCGCAAGGGAGTGAGGCAATGGGCGGTATTAACGCGGCTGGATCAGACCATCCAGTAGCTCGGGATAGCTCGAAAACCAATAGCGCAAGGCATCGTCATTCAGCCCATCAGCGCCTGTCCAGAACGAAATGGGGTAACCCCAATCCGACGAATGGTGCTTTCGAGGTGCGGTTTCCGCATTGACGAATGCCTGAGCCAGGCCTTGATGTGCCCCGGATTGAAGAATTCCCGCATGACCCAAGGCAGTAAGCAAGCCACGTGCCTCATAGACGCTCATTTGCACCCCAGGAATTCTGCGGATGCTGCGTTGTAGTGTGTTGGGCGTGTCGTCTGCACTAGTGTTTCTGATTTCCTGGAGAATTCTTGACAAGGTGGTCAGGCTACTGGGAGTACGCCTTGGTGTCCTGGAGTGTTCAATCAAGAAGTGCGTCAGGTGAGTTGGTGAATTCCCTACCATGCAGCCGGCCTGAAAGCGGATGGCGTTTATGAAGGTTGGGTCGACGGTAACTTCCCTGAACTCTCCGCAGATCTTGCAGACGACGCCGTCATCGCTTGCGAAGGTGTGAGCGGGGAAGTTGACCATGAAGGAGTAGGCCGATAGACCTGCTCTGAGCGATGGCGAATTTTCAGCTACGCCCAAGATGAAGTTGTCCACAACATGATCTTTCAGGATCTTGCTGAAGACGTTCATTAAATCCCTTATTGCGGTGTCGTGATTGACCCGGAACTTGGCTGCAAAAAGGTCATGAAGCGACAGCAGGCGGAGCACGTCGTCTGGTTTGGGGGCGTCCGATTGGTAATAGTCACGCAGCGCTTTCAGCACGGGGGCGGGCAGTTTTCCCATAGCGACGTTCTTGTGGGTTCTCGGCTACGACTACCACTGTTCATTGGAGTTGAGGCATGGGCAACAGTGCTGCCCATGCCTCATTCGGCTTACGGCAGCGGCGGCAGCAAACCCGCGCCCAGCCGGTTCCAGGCGTTGATCACCGCAATGCCCATGCTCAGGTCGCTGATGCCCTTCTCATCGAAGTGCGGTGCCAGTGCATCGAACGCCGCCTGTGACGGTGCACCGTCGGTCAGCCGGGTCAGTGCCTCGGCCCAGCCCAGCGCCGCACGCTCGCGTGCATCGAAGAAACGGCTTTCGTGCCAGGCCGGCAGGGTATCGAGCTTGCGCGGCTCGATGCCGCCCTTGCGCAGCGTGGTGGCATGCATGTCCATGCAATAGCCGCAGCCGTTGAGCTGCGACACGCGCAGGAACACCAGTTCCATCAGGGTCGGATCAATCGAGCTGTCATGCACCGCCTGGCTGGTGGCCAGCAGGCCCTTGAAGGCTTCGGCGGCCAGGCGAGTGTAAGGGACGCGGGGAGAGGCGTGGTCGGACATTTTCGGCTCCACGGCGGCCACGATGGCCGCCTTTCATTACAAGGACGCCGTGCCGTCACCGCGCGTGACAACGTCCGGCAACTTTTCCGGATTCAACACGCTGTACACGTTGGCGATGCGGCCATCGACCACCTCGATGGTGGTGACCGAGTGCAGGCGATCGCCTTGGAAGCGCAGGATCGCCGGCTCGCCGTTGACGTAGCCCAGCTGCGCCGGATGCGCCGCGCCGCGGCGGGCGATGGCCCAGAACAGCCGGCCGATGCGTTCGGCGCCCAGCAGCGGGCGCACCGCTGCGGTGACCACGCCGCCACCGTCGGAGACCAGCAGCGCGTTGGCGTGCAGCAGGGCCTGGATCGCTTCGCTGTCGCCGCGCTGGGAAGCGTCCATGAAGCGCGTGAGCAGTTGCCGGTGCTGGCTGGCGTCGGCGTTGAAGCGCGGCCGCCCGGCCTGCAGGCGCTGCCGGGCACGATGCACCAGCTGCCGGCAGTTGGCCTCGCTGTGGCCGATCAGGTCGGCGATCTCACGGTAATCGTGGTCGAAGGCTTCCTTCAGCAGGAAGGCAGCGCGTTCCTCGGGGCCGAGCTGTTCAAGCAGGGTCAGGAAAGCCACCGAGACATCGTCGGCAAACGCATGCAGCTGGGCGGGGCCGGGCGCCGGGTCGGGCTCCAGGGTGACCGCCAGTGGCTCGGCCAGCCACGGGCCGACGTAATGCACGCGCTCGCGCTTGGCTGCGCGCAGCCGGTCCAGGCCGAGCCGGGTGGTGGTGGTGACCAGCCAGGCTTCGGGGTCGCGGACGGCCGCCGGGTCGGCGCCGGACCAGCGCAACCAGGCATCCTGGACCACGTCTTCGGCGTCGGCGCGACTGCCGAGCAGGCGGTAGGCCAGCGCCATCAGGCGCGGACGGTGGGTCTGGAAAGCGGTTTCAGCGTTCATGTGGGCAAGGACGCCGCAGTGGCGCGTGGCGTGACAGAGGGTGTGCGTGGATAGTGCAGGCCAGCGGCCGGCACTACCACCCTGCGGCCGGGGGAGGGGGTAAAATGGGGGGATTACCCCCGCCAGCCTCCAGCAAGCGAGCAAGTCGTGACATCGATCAAGCAGGAAGACCTCATCCAGTCCATCGCCGACGCGCTGCAGTACATCTCGTACTACCACCCGGTCGACTACATCAAGAACCTTGCTGCCGCCTACGAGCGCGAGGAGTCGCCGGCCGCGAAGGAAGCGATGGCGCAGATCCTGATCAATTCGCGCATGTGCGCCGAAGGCCACCGTCCGATCTGCCAGGACACCGGCATCGTCACCGTGTTCCTGGAAATCGGCATGGACGTGCGTTGGGACGACGCCACCATGGGCGTGGAAGACATGGCCAATGAAGGCGTGCGCCGCGCCTACATGCACCCGGACAACAAGCTGCGCGCTTCGGTGCTGGCTGATCCGGCCGGCAAGCGCATCAACACCAAGGACAACACCCCGGGCGTGGTCAACGTCAAGGTGGTGCCGGGCAACACCGTCGACGTCATCGTCGCCGCCAAGGGTGGTGGTTCGGAAGCCAAGACCAAGTTCGCCATGCTCAACCCGTCCGATTCCATCGTCGACTGGGTGCTGAAGACCGTGCCGACCATGGGCGCCGGCTGGTGCCCGCCGGGCATGCTCGGCATCGGCATCGGCGGCACCGCCGAGAAGGCGATGCTGCTGGCCAAGGAAGCGCTGATGGAGCCGATCGACATCACCGAGCTGCAGGCCCGTGGTGCCTCCAACCGCATTGAAGAGCTGCGCCTGGAGCTGTACGAGAAGGTCAACGCGCTGGGTATTGGCGCGCAGGGCCTGGGTGGCCTGACCACCGTGCTCGACATCAAGATCAACGACTACCCGACCCACGCGGCCAACCTGCCGGTGGCGATGATCCCGAACTGCGCGGCCACCCGCCATGCGCACTTCACTCTGGATGGCAGCGGCCCGGTGATGCTGGACCCGCCGTCGCTGGAGGACTGGCCGACGTTGACCTACGATTCGTCCAAGGGCACCCGCGTGGACCTGGACACGATCACCCCGGAGGACGTGGCCAGCTGGAAGCCGGGCCAGACCCTGCTGCTCAACGGCAAGCTGCTGACCGGTCGCGACGCCGCGCACAAGCGCATGGTCGACATGCTCAACAAGGGCGAGGAACTGCCGGTCGATCTGAAGGGCCGCTTCATCTACTACGTCGGCCCGGTCGATCCGGTGCGCGACGAAGTGGTGGGCCCGGCTGGTCCGACCACGGCGACCCGCATGGACAAGTTCACCCGTCAGGTGCTTGAACAGACCGGCCTGCTGGGCATGGTCGGCAAGGCCGAGCGCGGCCCGGCGGCCATCGAGGCGATCCGTGACAACAAGTCGGCCTACCTGATGGCCGTCGGTGGTTCGGCCTACCTGGTGTCCAAGGCGATCAAGGCGGCGAAGGTGGTCGGTTTCGCCGACCTCGGCATGGAAGCGATCTACGAGTTCACCGTGCAGGACATGCCGGTGACCGTGGCGGTCGACTCCACTGGTGAATCGGTGCACAAGACCGGCCCGCGCGAATGGCAGGCCCGCATCGGCAAGATTCCGGTGGTGGTGGAGTAATTCCTCCCGTTCCGGTCCAGACAACGGCGCCCGTGTGGCGCCGTTGTTGTATGCAGCCTGCCCGTGGATGGTGTGCTCTGCTAACGTGCGCTGTCTGACGTATTGGAAGGGAGTCCATCGTGCTGCAGTGGTCGCGTGTTTTCGTGTTGCTGGTCGCTGCGCTGGCATGCAGTGCCTGCGGGCCACGTTATTTCGTCGAACCGCCAACCCACGAAGCGGGGAGGATCTGCGCGTCGGTCTGCGAGAGCCAGAAGGCGACGTGCGACTTCCACAACCGCGCCCGCGCGGAATCGGATCAGCGCAGCTGCGAAAGCGAGAAGAGCCGGATCATCAGCCGTTGCAGTGGTATCGCCGACGACAAGCAGCGGCACAACTGTGAAGGGGGCAACGGCGCCGGCACCTACTGCGGTTCCCCGGCGCTTCCTTCATGCAGTGCTCCGTACGCCCAGTGCCTGCTCTCCTGCGGCGGCACCGTGAATGAAGTCCGCACCGACACCGGTGTTCCCGTGTACTGATGGGGGCGTCGGTGCCTGCACGCGCAACCGTAGTCTGCTAGGGTCGGCACACCCCAGCACTGGATGTGCCCATGCGCCTGCATCGATCCCTCGCGGCTGTGTTCCTGCTGGCCCTGGCCGGCTGCAGTACCCCGGCGTCGTACGAAGGCGCGGATTTCCCCGCATCAGCGCAATGCCGCGTGCAGTGCCAGGCCGGCTATCGCAGCTGCATGGCGCAGAATGACTCCCTCGGCAGCCGCCAGAGCAATTGCGAGCAGCAGGTGGTGCCGGCGCCGGACAAGCGCTGCAAGGATGTGGACAACCCGGACCTGCGCCGTGCCTGCGAACTGAAGGCGCATGACTGCACGATGCGCGCGCCGATGATGTCCTGTGGCGAACGCCGGGATTCCTGCATGAGCATCTGCGGCTGAGCAGCGACCGCGCGCGCGGGCGCATAATCGGCTGATCCACCTGCACAGGATCTTCCGCATGAGCACCACGCTGTATGGTTCGACCAGTACCGCCGCCCTAGTGGTGCACTGGCTGCTGATCGAGCTGGGTATCGAGCACGAACTGGTACTGCTGGATTTCGACACGCGCGAGCACAAGTCGGCGGAGTATCTGGCGCTGAATCCGGCCGGTGTGGTGCCGACGCTGCTGATCGATGGCTTGGTACTGACCGAAGCGGCGGCGATCGCACTGTATCTGGCTGACCGCCATCCGGAGGCCAACCTGCTGCCCGCACTGGGCACGCCGCAGCGCGCCGATGCCTACCGCTGGATGTTCTGGTGTGCCAATACGCTGCAGCCGGCCTATCGTGCCTGGTTCTATCCGCATGAAATGGCGGGCGAGGCAAATATCGAAGCGAGCCGCGAGATGGCCCGTCAGCGCCTTGAGGCGGCCTGGCAGCAGGTCGCCACGCACCTGCAGGCGCATGGCCCCTACCTGCTGGGCACCACGCCCTGCGTGGTCGACTACATGCTGGTGATGCTGATGCGCTGGTCGCGCAACATGCCGAAGCCCAGCGACACCTGGCCTGTGCTCAAGGCACATGCCACGTCGATGAAGGCGCGCCCGGCGTTCGCCGAGGTGTACCGCCGCGAAGGCATCACCGACTGGCGGTAAACAGAAAAGGGGACGGAGGGGATTAAGTCGTTTGTGCACAAACGACTTAATCCCCTCCGTCCCCTTTTCCGTTACAGGATCTCCAGCACCGTTTCCGGTGGACGGCACAGGCGGGTGCCCTTGGGCGTGCGCACCACGGGGCGGTTGATCAGGCGCGGGTGTGCGGCCATCGCGGCCAGCAGCGTGGCATCGTCGGCCTCTTCCAGGCCCAGTTCGGTGAACTGTGCTTCCTTGCTGCGCACCAGCGCCTGCGCGTCCAGGCCGGATTCGGCCAGCACCTGGCGCAGTGTGGCCACATCGGGTGGATTGCCGAGGTACTCGATCACCTCCGGCTCGAAGCCGGCATCGCGGATCAGCTTCAGTGCGCCGCGCGAGTTGCTGCAGGCCGGGTTGTGCCAGATCGTCACGTCCATCAGAACCACTCCAGCAGGGACACGCCCACGCCCACGTAGGTGGCCTTGTGGTTGTAGTCGATCAGGCTTTCGCCGTAGCCATCGAACACCTGCACATGGCCGCGCAGCAGGTTGCTGATCGGGAAGCCGTAATCCAGCTGCAGGGCACCGTGCGAGCGGCTGCCGGTGCGCAGCGAATGGCGCGCCATCAGCGAGACTTCGTGGCCGTTGCGGTTCCAGGTCAGGGTCGCATCACCGCGGCCCATGTAATCCTCGATGTCCGGGTTGTTGTCGTCGCTGCGGGTCTCGGGAATGCGGTACCAGGGTCGCAGCACCAGCGCCCAGTTCTCGCGGTCGAGGCCGATGTTGAGCATCACCCGGTTCCAGCTGCGCGACAGCGGGTCGGCGCGGCCGTTGGACTGGTGGTTCAGCGCGATGCCGGTCATGCGCCCGCGCCAGCCACCGATCGAGTAGCCGTTGCGGAACACCATCATCACTTCCGGCTCGTAATTGGTTTCGCGGAACGGGCGCGAATCCTCGCCGTTGTAGGCCTGCCAGCGCGAGCTCTGGGTATAGCCGGCCCAGATGTCGCCGTTGTCGCCGAACAGGTTCTCGGCGATCTTGGTCTTGAAGCTGATCTGGAACTTCAGTTCGGCGCTGTCCAGCACCTGCGGCGTGGTGACCGTGTTGGCCGGGTTCGGCGAATGCGGCGTGGTGTTGCGGTCGCTGGTCCAGAACGCCGGCAGCAGGTACACCGGCTTGTAGGCACGCAGCTGGAATGGGCCGAGCTTGGAGTCCTCGGCCAGTTCCCAGCGGCTGTCCAGCAGCGAACCGCGGCCGGCATTGGCCAGCGCGCTGTCGGGCGCAGCGGGGCGGAACAGGTCGCTGACCCGCTCGCGCAGTTTCTCTTCGCCCTGGCTCACGCGTGCGGTCTGGCGTTCTTCGCGACGGGCCTGCGCGGCCGCCTCGGCAGCGGCATCGGCGGCGGCCGTGGCCTGCGGCGTATGCGCGAACAGGCGGTCATAGCAGGCCAGGCGCGCCGCGTCAGTGGTGATGGCGGCACACGCCGCCGGCGAGGTATCGGTGCTGGGCACGAATTCCTGCGCGGCCAATGGGGCACTGGCCAGGGCCAGCGCCAGCGGCGCAAGGCGGGGAAGCAGCGGGGGGAGGGTCATTCCAGCAGGCCCTTCGGTGAATACGGGAATCGCACAGTGTGGCGGCTGTACCGCATCGCGGCCAGCCCCCACGGTTTATGCACGGCCACCGCGTGCGCGCGGCGTGAAGACGGTGCGGGTTACAGGAACCAGGCGAAGGCGAACAGGCCCAGCATCGCGATCACCACCGCCAGCTTCAACGCCAGGCCGAGCAGGATGCCGAGCCAGGTGGCCAGACCCACCTTGGTCGAGCGGCCCAGTTCACGGGTGTGCCAGTACTCGCCGGCCAAGGCGCCGATCAGGGGCCCGGCAAAGAGGCCGATCGGCATGAAGAACAGCCCGACGATGCTGCCGACGAACGAGCCCCACAGCGCCTTGCGGCTGGCACCGACCCGCTGCGCACCCACCACTGTGGCCAGTACGTCCACCAGCAGCGAGAGCAGGGTCAGTACGCCCAGCGCGACCAGGGTCGGCCAGCCGACGTGGGCGAAGCCGTCCGCCCACGCCGCCAGCAGCAGTCCGATGAACACCAGCGGGATGCCGGGGAGGGCCGGAAGGATGATTCCGGCGATGCCGACGAGGACAAAAATGACCGCTAGCAGATATAAGATGAATGAGAGTCCCATGCTGTCCCGTATGGTGGTCGTTTTGGGGTTGACAGTGAAAGATTTTGCCAGTTGCTTTTTCGTTTTGGGCGGGTTAAGTTGCAGTCGCTGAGCTTGGCAAGGTCACCGTGGATCGTGGCCTGATGAAGCAAGATCTTCCCGATCCGCTGCATCGATGCACCTCGCTTCCCCCTTGCTTGTCAGCCGCCCACCAGGCGTTTCCTACAACAAGAGAGAGTCACCAGGGAGTTAGTGAGATGTCTGATCGCGAGACCGGTACCGTCAAGTGGTTCAACGATGCAAAGGGCTTCGGCTTCATCAGCCGTGAAAACGGCGAAGACGTGTTCGTGCACTTCCGTGCCATCCAGACCCAGGGCTTCAAGAGCCTGAAGGAAGGCCAGAAGGTCACCTTCACCGTCGTGCAGGGCCAGAAGGGCCTGCAGGCCGACGCCGTTCAGCCGACCTGATCGCGCTGCATACCGTCAAATGAAAAGGCCCGCGCAAGCGGGCCTTTTCTTTGCCATCGGCCCGATGCAGGTCAGCGCAGGATGACCTTGCCGTTGACCACGCGCACGTAGGTGTTCTCGCGGATGCCGCCGAGGTCGCGCTGGTTGACCACGATGGTGCGGCCATCGTCCATGCGCACGCTGATGTCGTAGGTGTCGCTGGTCACGTTCTTCTGGATCTGGTTGCCGGCCAGTGCGCCACCGACCGCGCCCGCAGCGGCGGCGATGTTCTTGTTGCCACGGCTGCCGCCGGTGTGGTCGGAGATCTCGTGGCCGGCCACGGCGCCGACGATGCCGCCTAGGATCGCGCCGGTCGCGCTGGGCGCGGTACGGCCGGACTGCACGGTGTTGATGCGGGTCACGATGCCGCAGTCGGCGCAGCGGCCCTGGTTGTAGCCACCATTGTTGCCGTAGCCGCCATTGTTGTAGCCGTTGTTGTAACCACCACCGCCGTAGCCGGGCGAGGTGGCACAGCCAGCCAGGGCAAGGGTAGCGATGGCGCTGGCGGCGATGAGCTGGATCTTCATGGGGCGTCTCCTGGCCGTGAAGGCGGGTGTCTGGGGTGGTACTGCGTCATGCAGCAGGGTGGACGAATCGTCCCCTTTTGAACGTGAACAAGGCGCCAACCGCGCAGGCCTTGTCCGGCTGCAGGATGAATGCGGCTCAGCGGAAGTCCTGGTGGCAGGCGCGGCAGTCGGCCTGCACCGTTTCCACCACTTGGGCCAGGGCCGTGCAGTCGCTGGGCGGCGCAGCCAGAGCGGCGTTGAGGTTGCCGCGCAGCTGACTGGCATGCTGCTGGAACTGCGCGCTGTCCTTCAGCCCGGGAAAGGCCAGGTCCAGGTCGTTGGACAGCAGGCGCATCGCCTGCAACCGCGGCACGCTGTCGGCCAGGCTGCAGCGGTTCTGCTGCTGGGCCTGCTGCAGCAGCTGTGATTGCCGTTGCATCACCTGCATCAGGCTGTCCGGGAACGGATCGCGGCGGGCCTGCAGGGCGCGGCCGACCATCACCGTGGCGATCAGGCCGATCAACAGGCCCAGGCCGAGCACGAACAGATAGCGGTAGGCGGTGGACGGGCGGCGGGGCGGGCTGGCGTTCATGGCGGGCTCTCCGGACGTGCAACGGTGGGTTCGATGCCGGCGCGCTGCAGGCGCTGGCGCCTGCACGTTAAAATAGCCGGATGAACGAACAGGTCAAACAACGCTTCGCCGGCATCGAACGGCTGTATGGCGTGGGCGCACTCGAGCGCCTGCAGGGCAGCCGCGTGGCGGTGGTGGGCATGGGTGGCGTTGGCTCGTGGGTGGTGGAGGCATTGGCCCGTTCGGCGGTCGGTCACCTGACCCTGATCGATGCCGATGACATCTGCGTGTCCAACACCAACCGGCAACTGCCGGCGATGGAAGGCAACTACGGCCGCAACAAAGCCGAGGCGATGGCCGAACGCTGCCGCGCGATCAACCCGGACATCGCGGTCGATGCCGTACAGGCGTTCCTGACGGTGTCGAACATGGCCGAACTGCTGGACCGTGGCTTTGATCTGGTGATCGATGCCTGCGACAGCTTCCGGGTCAAGGTCGAGACGATTGCCTGGTGCCGCCGCCGCAAGCTGCCGCTGCTGACCGTGGGGGCCGCCGGTGGCCGCACCGATCCCACCCTGGTGCGCATCCGCGATGTCTCGCGCACCGAGCACGACGCCATGCTGGCGTTGATCCGCAAGAAGCTGCGCAGCGAGTTCAACTTTCCGAAGAATGCCAAGCGCTACTTCGGCGTGCCGGCGGTGTATTCGCTGGAGAATGTGAAGTACCCGCAGGCCGATGGCAGCGTCTGTGGCATCCGCCCGAACCTGGGCGCTGATGCGGCATTGAAGCTGGACTGCGGCGCGGGCCTGGGTGCGGCGACCCACATCACCGGTGCGTTCGCGTTCGCGGCGGTCGGCAAGGCGCTTGAAATGCTGCTGGAGCCGAAGAAGGTGAAGGCCGAAGTGGTCGAGGATCACGCTGACGCGTGATGGTAGTGCCGGCCGCTGGCCGGCAACTCCGGAATGATTGAATCAGCGCAGATGCCGGCCAGCGGCCGGCACCTACCGTTGCATTGCGGGCAGCGCGAACAGCCGCCGCGCGTTCTCCGTCGTGGCCTGGGCCACCGCGTCCAGCTCCATCCCGCGTAGCGCCGCCACGTGGCGGGCGATGATCGCCAGCCGTGCCGGTTCGTTGCGCTGGCCGCGGATGCCGGCGTCAGGCTGGTCCGGAGCGTCGGTCTCCAGCAGCAGCTGTTCCAGCGGCATCTCGCGCACCAGCCGCTGCAGGCGTTGCGCGCGTTCGTAGGTCAACGGGCCGCCGAGCCCGAGCAGGAAGCCCTGCCTGTGCAGTTGCGCTGCCTGTTCTGGACTGCCGGAAAAGCTGTGCACCACGCCGCGCAGGCCGCCGACGCGACGGATCGCGGCGATCACCGCATCCACCGCGCGCCGTGCATGCACGATCACCGGCAGCTCGAACTCACGGGCCAGTTCCAGCTGACCGATGAAATATGCCTGTTGCGCCTCGGCATCCAGGCCTTCAACGAAAAAGTCCAGACCACATTCGCCGATCGCGCAGGGGCGTTCGCGTTCGATCCACTCGCGCAGCAGCGGCAGGTGTCCAGGCTGGTGCTCGGCCAGGAACATCGGATGCAGGCCGTAGGCTGGGTACAGCCCCGGCGCCTGCTGGCAGACCTCGCGCAGCTTCGGCCAGCTGGCTGCGGTCACCGCCGGCACCACCTGCTGGTGCACGCCAGCGGCCTGCGCACGCTCGACCACCGCGGCGCGGTCGCGGTCGAACTCGCTGGCGTCCAGATGGCAGTGGCTGTCGACCAGCAGGCTCAATGCTGCTCCAGCGGCGGAGGCGTGGTGGTGTTGCGGCGCTTCCAGTTGGCCAGCAGCAGGGTGCCGAAGCCGAGCACCAGCTCATCGACGAACGGAATCGGGTCCGGGATGAACAGGGTCAGCGCGAACAGGCCCGCGGTGAGCTTGAACAGGGTGGGGTAGCGCAGCCGGCGCGCCCATTGCAGTACCGGCAGCAGCATCGGGTTGGCCATGGCGGGAGTCCTCCTGGGGAATATGCAAACGCTACCACGGGCCCAGCATTTCCCGATGCTGAATGGGTTACGGGAATGAGCAGGAAATGTGGAGATTCCGTTCAGGCAGCGCATGCTGCAATCTGATTCGAGAACGTTGCGGATGGTCCGCAAGGAGCAGGTCATGAAAAGCACAACTACAACTGTCCTGGTCGCAGCGGGCGCGCTGCTGGTCGGTGGCATCGCCACTGCCGCCTTCATGAAGAGTGGCGACAGATCGCCCGATTCCATCAGCGCCGGAACCCCCAATGGTGAATCGCGCCTGGTCGATGGCAACGCCACCGACGATGGCGCGCGTGGTGACACTCTCGACCCGACCGCACCGCGTGGGCTGGAATATGCCGATGTGCTGAAGGTCGACCCGATCACCGAGAAGCAGAAGGCGTATGCCACCGTGATCGGCACCGACGCGGTGCGTGAGACCTCCACCACCCAGACCCCGCATGAAGTCTGCCAGGACGTGACGGTGCAGGAGCGCCTGCCGGAACGTGACGGCAACGTCGGCGGCACCGTGGTCGGTGCTGTGGTGGGTGGCCTGCTGGGCAACCAGGTCGGCGGCGGCAATGGCAAGAAGGCCGCCACTGCGGCCGGCGCGGTGGCCGGTGGCTTCATCGGCAACCAGATCGACAAGCGCCATGTGGGTGGCCGCGTGGTCAACCGCACCGAGCGCCAGTGCCACACCGAGACCGCGACCTCCGAGTCGAGCCGCGTCACCGGCTACAACGTGACCTACCGCAACGAGGATGGCACCACCGGCACCATGCGCATGGCCAGCAAGCCGGGCAACCGCATTGCCATGGGTACCAACGACGTGGTGAAGGGCTACAACGTGACCTACCGCTACGACGGCGCCGAGAAGACCGTGCGCATGGACAACAAGCCGGCCAGCGATCGCCTGCCGGTGGTCGACGGCCAGCTGGTCACGCAGACCGCTGCTGCCGGTGCCACGGCGGCCAGCACGCGCCAGTAATCCAGACGCAGCATGCAGTGCCTGACGGGCCGGCTTATGCCGGCCCGTTTCGTTGCAGCCGGCGAAATTCATCCGCGCGGGGCGCGAATCCACCATCATGGACGCTTCCTTCGACATGGAGCCGGCATGAGCATCTTCGACCTGCGCATCGAAACCGAACGGCTGATCCTGCGCCCGCTGCTGCGCGAGGACTACGAACCGTATCTGGCATTCTGCGCTGATGAGGAAACCATGCGCACCCTCGGTGGCGTGCAGCCGCCGTCGGTGGCCTGGCGTGGCTTCTGCAGCCTGGCTGGCGCCTGGCAGCTGTTTGGCTTCTCGATGTTCAGCGTGATCGAGAAATCCAGCGGTGACTGGATCGGGCGGATGGGGCCCTGGCAACCGCAGGACTGGCCCGGTACCGAGGTCGGCTGGGGCATCCGTCATGCCAGCTGGGGCCGGGGCTATGCGCCGGAAGCGGCGGTCGCAGCAATCGATTGGGCGTTCGACATGCTGGGCTGGGACGAAGTGATCCACACCATCGCCGAGAACAACGACAACTCGCGGGCGGTCGCGCGCAAGCTCGGCAGCACGCTGCTGCGGATGGGGGAACTGCCGCCGCCGTACAACGACAAGCCGATGCAGATCTGGGGCCAGTCGCGCGAGCAGTGGCGGCAGCGCGCGCGCTGAGCCTTGCCCGGTAGTGCCGGCCGCTGGCCGGCAATCGCATGAATCTGCCGCAACGCGATTGCCGGCCAGCGGCCGGCACTACCGGGTTGCCATGCTGCACCCGCGCTTGGCATTCATCGGCGCGCTTGCCAGACTGCACGCAGCTGGCCGCCGGCCGGATCCGATGGAGCAGGCGATGGTGGAAGAGCGCGTCCCGTTGACGGTGCATGGCATGTCGGTCTCGGGTAATTGCCACAAGGTGCGCCTGCTGCTGGAGCAGCTCGGCAGCCGCTACCGCTGGGTGGAGGTGGACAGTGCCCATGGCCAGACCCACACCCCCGAATTCCTGGCGTTGAATCCGAATGCCAAGGTGCCGCTGATCGTCCGCGACGATGGCCGCGTGCTGACCGAATCCAACGCGATCCTGTTCTGGCTGGCCGAGGGCACGCCGTACCTGCCCACCGATGGCTGGGAGCGCGCGCAGGCGTTGAGCTGGATGTTCTTCGAGCAGTACACGCACGAGCCGTGCGTGGCGGTGGCGCGCTTCATCCGTGGCTGGACCCCCGCTGATTCACCGCGCCGAGCCGAACTGCCGCGCCTGCACGAGCGCGCCGCCACCGCGCTGGCAGTAATGGAGCAACATCTGCGCGAAGCGCAGTGGTTCACCGGCAACGGATATGGCGTCGCCGATATCGCGTTGTTCGCCTATACCGACGTGGCGGGAGAGGGCGGTATCAGCCTGCAGCCATTCCCGGAAGTGCGTGGCTGGCTGCAGCGCGTGCGTGAACAACCGCGCTTCCTGCCGATGCCGGCCGTGACTGCCGAAGTGCGCTCGCGATTCGAGGCTGCGTGAGTCTCACCAGGGCGACCCCCACAGGGTAGCGCCTGGCCAACGCCGGGCGGAATGCAACAACGACACGGAGGGTGTTCGATGTTCGCTGTGGTTCCAGATCCGATTCCCGCACGCATGCGCGTGCTCAACCGCGCCGAAGTGTGCGACGTCAACTTTCTCGATGCGGTGCGTGGTTGGCTTGGAACCCCGCGTCCGCGCCCGGCGCCGGATGCGCCGATCCTGCCGGGCAGCACGCTCACTGCCGCCGCGTTTGGCGAACTGTTCGATTCGCAGCTGGCCAGCCGCCAGCTGGACCTGATGGCACGCGTGCTGCGCGTTCAGAACAAGGTCTTCTACACCATCGGTTCCTCCGGCCACGAAGGCAACGCGCTGTTGGCGCGGGCCTGCCGGCATACCGATCCAGCCTTCCTGCACTATCGCTCTGGTGCCTTCATGGCCGAGCGTTCGCGCCAGGTGCCGGGCATCGATCCGCTGCGCGATGCCGCACTGTCTTTCGCCGCCAGCGCCGATGACCCGGCCAGCGGGGGCCGCCACAAGGTGTGGGGCAGCAAACCGTTGTGGGTGCTGCCGCAGACCTCGACCATCGCGTCGCACCTGCCGAAAGCGTTGGGCACCGCGCTGGCCATCGAGAGCGGCAAGCGCCTGGGGCAGCCGTTGCCGATCCCGGCCGACAGCATCGTGCTGTGCTCGTTCGGCGACGCCTCGGCCAACCATGCCACCGCGCAGACCGCGTTCAACACCGCGATGTGGTCGGCCTACCAGAAGCTGCCGGCGCCGATCCTGTTCGTCTGCGAGGACAACGGGCTGGGCATTTCAGTGAAGACGCCGGAAGGCTGGATTGCCGAGCGCTTCAGCCGCCAGCCGGGGCTCGACTATTTCTTCGCTGATGGTCTCGACCTGGCCACCGGGCACGCCCAGGTGCAGGCGGCGGTGGAGCACTGCCGGCGCACGCGGCGGCCCACCTTCCTGCATCTGCGCACCACCCGCCTGATGGGCCACGCCGGCACCGATTTCGAGGTGGAATGGCGCGCGCTGCCGGAGCTGTGCGCGGCCGAGGCGCAGGATCCGCTGCTGCGCTCGGCGCAGATCGCGATGGAGTCGGGCTGGATGGATGCGGCCACCATCGAGGTCGCCTACGAAACGATGCGCGCGCGCTGCATGGCCGCGGCGGCGGATGCCGAAGGCCGCCCGACGCTGCAGTCGCTACAGGAGGTGATGGCGCCGCTGGCACCGTACACGCCGGCGGCGGTGCAGGCCGAAGCGCGGCGCGAGGTGCCCGCCGATGCGCGCGAAGCGCTGTATGGCGGTGCGGAGGCCCTGCCCGAGCGGCAGGCACCTCGGCACCTCGCCATCCAGATCAACCATGGGCTGCAGGAACTGCTGGCGAAGTATCCGCAGAGCCTGCTGTTCGGCGAGGACGTCGCGCAGAAGGGCGGTGTCTATACCGTCACCAAGGATCTGCTGCGCCGCTTCGGCCCACGCCGGGTGTTCAACACCCTGCTGGACGAGACCATGATCCTGGGCATGGCGCAGGGCCTGGCCAACATGGGCATGCTGCCGATCCCGGAGATCCAGTACCTGGCCTACCTGCACAACGCCATCGACCAGGTGCGCGGCGAAGCGTGCTCGCTGCAGTTCTTCTCCAATGACCAGTACCGCAACCCGATGCTGGTTCGGGTGGCCGGGCTGGGCTACCAGAAGGGCTTCGGTGGCCACTTCCACAACGACAATTCGATCACCGCGCTGCGCGACATTCCCGGCCTGGTGGTCGGTTGCCCGTCGCGCGGCGACGATGCGGTGATGATGCTGCGCACGTTGGCCGCGCTGGCGCGGGTGGACGGGCGGGTGGCGGTGTTCCTGGAGCCGATCGCGCTGTACATGAGCAAGGACCTGCATGCGCCGGGCGATGGCCAGTGGCTGTTCGACTACCCCGCCCAGGGCCAGGCGCTGGTGCCGGGCGAAGGGCGGGTCTATGCGCCGGAGGCAGGCGACCTGGTGGTCTACACCTATGGCAACGGCGTGCCGATGGCGCTGCGCGCGGCGCGGGCAATCGAGCAGCAGCTGGGCTGGCAGGTGCGGGTGGTCGACCTGCGCTGGCTGGTGCCGCTGGATGCCGGCTTCATCGCCAGTCAGGCGGCCAGTGCGCGGCGGGTGCTGGTGCTGGACGAGGGCCGCCATAGTGGCGGGGTGGGCGAGGGCGTGGTCACCGCCCTGGTCGAGGCCGGCTTCGGCCACCTGCCGCTGCGCCGGGTCTGCGGTGCCGATACCTATACCCCGTTGGCGGGGGCAGCAATGTTCGGGCTTCCAAGCGACAATGCGGTGATTGGCGCCGCCCTTGAACTGGCGCAGGAACCCTGATGTATGTGTGGATTGGCGGGAATGTTGTTGCCGGCGCCGGTGGCGTCGGCCGAGGTGCTGCAGGCGCAGGTCCTGGCCATGGGCGAGGCGCTGCACCACCGCGGGCCGGATGATGGCGGCAGCTGGGTCGATGCCGGGGCCGGCATCGCGCTGGCGCACCGTCGGCTGAGCATTCTCGACCTGTCGCCGCTGGGCCACCAGCCGATGGCCTCGTCCGATGGTCGCTACGTGATGGCTTACAACGGCGAGGTCTACAACTTCGCCGCCCTTCGTGCCGAACTGGAGCCGCTGGGGCATGTTTTCCGTGGCCACTCCGACACCGAGGTGCTGCTGGCAGCGATCCTGCAATGGGGCATGGAAGACACCCTGCAGCGCTGCAACGGCATGTTCGCCATTGCGCTGTGGGACCGCCAGGAGCAGTGCCTGTGGCTGGCCCGCGACCGTGTTGGCAAGAAGCCGCTGTACTACGGCTGGGCCGGTGACACCCTGGTGTTCGGTTCGGAACTGAAGGCGCTGTGGCAGCACCCGGCCTTCGACAACGACATCGACCGTGACGCCCTGACCCTGCTGCTGCGGCTGGATTACATTCCGGCGCCGCACAGCATCCACCAGCGCTGCTACAAATTGATGCCCGGGCGCGTGCTGCGCCTGGATGCGGAAGCCGTGGCGGCGGGTGCGGCCGCGCACCGGCCGGAGCAGGCGCAGCGCCCGTACTGGGATGCGCGTGCGCGCATGCAGGCGGCGCTGGCTGCGCCGTTCCAGGGCCGCATCGAGGAAGCCGAGGAGCAGCTGGACGGGCTGCTGCGTGACGCGGTCGCGCTGCGCATGGTGGCCGACGTGCCGGTGGGCGTGTTCCTGTCCGGCGGCACCGATTCGTCGCTGGTTGCCGCGCTGATGCAGGCACAAAGTGGCCAGCCGGTGCACAGCTTCAGCATCGGGTTCACCGGTTCGGGCCACGACGAGGCGCCGCTGGCCAAGGAACTGGCCGCGCATCTGGGCTGCGACCACACTGAACTCTACGTCAGCGGTGCCGATGCGTTGGCGGTGGTGCCGCAGTTGCCGGCGATGTTCGACGAACCCTTCGCCGATGCCTCGCAGGTGCCGACCGCGCTGGTCGCCCGCCTGGCGCGGCAGGGCGTGACCGTGGCGCTGTCCGGCGATGGTGGCGACGAGCTGTTCTTCGGCTATACCCGCTATGTACGCGCGCTGCGCAACTGGCAGATGCTGGGCCGTGTGCCGGGGCCGCTGCGGCGCTGGATGGGCGCGCGCTCCCAGCAGCAGGGCGAGGCCTCGCGTACCGGGGGCCTGGCCGCGCTGCTGGCCGAGTCCGGCGCGCGTGGCATCGGTGACGTGTACCGCAACCGCATCTCGCGCTGGCGCGACCCGGCGGCGGCAGTGCCCGGAGCGCAGGCCGCGGGCAGCTTCTACGACCTGGCCGACCCGTTGCACGGTGCCGGCACACCGGCCGATGCGATGATGCTGGCCGATTACGTGACCTACCTGCCGGATGACCTGCTGTGCAAGGTCGACCGCACCTCGATGGCGGTCAGCCTGGAAGCCCGCGCACCGCTGTTGGATTCTCGCGTGGCCGAGTTCGCCTGGTCGCTGCCGCTGGGCTTCAAGCGCAGTGAAACCACCAGCAAGGTGCTGCTCAAGCGCGTGCTGGGCCGTTATGTGCCGCAGTCGATGGTGCACCGGCCCAAGCGTGGTTTCGGCGCGCCGGTCAGTGACTGGCTGAAGGGCGACCTGCGGCCGTGGGCCGAAGATTTGCTGCAGCCTGCGCGGCTGGAGCGGGAGGGCGTGCTGTCGGCGGCCGCGGTACAGCCGCTGTGGCAGCAGTTCCTCGGCGGCCAACGCAAGTGGCATACCCATCTGTGGAACGTGCTGATGTTCCAGGCCTGGCAGGCGCATTGGCGGCAGGTGCGCGCGGGCGTGACCGGCGGCTGATCTTCACCGGCATGCAAGGGCCCGGCGACTAGGCTGGGCCTCCCGCACCGTGAGGAGTATGTCCCGATGTCCGTCCCCACCATCGCCGTGTTCGTCGGCAGCCTGCGCAAGGATTCCTGCAACCGCAAACTGGCCCATGCGCTGGAGAAGATTGCCGGCGACCGTGCGCGCTTCCAGTACGTGCAGATCGGTGATCTGCCGCTGTACGACCAGGACTTCGATGGCCACTATCCGGCGCAGGGTACCCGGCTGAAGGACCAGGTCCGTGCCGCCGATGCGGTGCTGTTCGTGACCCCGGAATACAACCGGTCGGTGCCGGGCGTGCTGAAGAACGCCATCGATATCGGCTCGCGCCCCTACGGTGACAGCGCGTTTGCCGGCAAACCGGCGGCGGTGATCGGCGCCTCCATCGGCCAGATCGGCACCGCCGTGGCCCAGCAGCACCTGCGCAACAGCCTGGCCTTCCTGGACATGCACGTGCTCGGCCAGCCCGAGGCGTTCATTCATTTCAAGGACGGCCTGATCGATGCCGATGGCACGGTCCACAATGAAGGCACGCAGAAATTCCTGCAGGGCTACGTGGACCGGTTCCTGGCGCTGATCGCGGTTCACGTCAAGGGCGATTGACGCCAGCGGTTGCCAGCCCCATCTGCGATAATGTCCGCTCGGGTGCCGCAATGGCGCCCGTCGCAGGCAGTGCGACGCCCCCACGCCAGTCTGGCCAGGCACCGGCGGATATCCCCCGTTTCTCCACGGCTTATCCACAGGATTGTCCATGGCCGCCGGGGTCGGCGCATGCCTACACTCGTCCGGCCCACTTTCGCAGGAAACACCGCAGCATGTCCGCTCGCCCCGGCTTCCGTTCCAACCGCAGAGAGCGCGGTGAAGGCTTCGATCGCGATCGCGATCGCGACGAGTCGCGCATCGACCAGTTGCGGGTACCGCCCCATTCGGTGGAAGCCGAGCAGGCGGTGCTGGGTGGCCTGATGCTGGCCCCTGAGGCCTATGACCGGGTCAATGACCAGCTGACCGAAGGCGATTTCTACCGCCGCGACCACCAGATGATCTATCGCGCGATCCGTGAACTGTCCGAGCGCGAGCGGCCGTTCGATGCGGTGACCCTGGGCGAGTGGTTCGAATCGCAGGGCAAGATGGAACTGGTGGGCGATGGTGCCTACCTGATCGAACTGGCCAGTACCACGCCGTCGGCGGCCAACATCGTGGCCTACGCCGAGATCGTGCGTGACAAGGCGGTGCTGCGGCAGCTGATCCAGGTGGGTACCGACATCGTCAACGACGGTTTCCAGCCCGAGGGACGCGAGAGCAGCGAGCTGCTGGCCTCGGCGGAAAAGAGCGTGTTCGCCATCGCCGAACAGGGCGCACGCGGCCGTACCGATTTCGTGGCGATGCCCGGTGCATTGAAGGATGCCTTCGAAGAGCTGCGCAGCCGCTTCGAGAACGGCGGCAACATCACCGGCCTGCCGACCGGCTACAACGATTTCGATGCGATGACCTCCGGCCTGCAGCCGACCGACCTGATCATCCTTGCCGCGCGCCCGGCCATGGGCAAGACCACCTTCGCACTGAACATCGCCGAGTACGCGGCGATCAAGTCGAAGAAGGGCGTGGCGGTGTTCTCGATGGAAATGTCGGCATCGCAGCTGGCGATGCGCCTGATTTCCTCCAACGGCCGCATCAACGCACAGCGCCTGCGTACCGGCCAGCTGGAAGACGAGGACTGGAGCCGCGTCACCAGCGCGATCAAGATGCTGAAGGAAACCAAGATCTTCATCGACGACACGCCTGGCGTGTCGCCTGAAGTGCTGCGCTCCAAGTGCCGCCGCCTCAAGCGCGAACATGACCTGGGCCTGGTGGTGATCGACTACCTGCAGCTGATGAGCGTGCCGGGCAACAGCGAAAACCGCGCGACCGAAATCTCGGAGATCTCGCGTTCGCTGAAGGGCCTGGCCAAGGAACTGCACGTGCCGGTGATCGCGTTGTCGCAGCTCAACCGCTCGCTGGAAACGCGTACCGACAAGCGCCCGGTGATGGCCGATCTTCGCGAATCGGGCGCAATCGAGCAGGATGCGGACATGATCGTCTTCATCTACCGCGACGATTACTACAACAAGGAAAATTCGCCGGACAAGGGCCTGGCCGAGATCATCATCGGCAAGCACCGTGGCGGCCCGACCGGGTCGTGCAAGCTGAAGTTCTTCGGCGAGTACACCCGCTTCGACAACCTGGCCCACGACTCGGTCGGTTCATTCGAATAGCCGTAGTGCCGGCCGCTGGCCGGCAACCACCCCACGGCCGGCAAACCATTCGAAACGCCGAACGTCCGTATGTGGCGTGTAAATGACATGTAACGCGACGCTTCTACGATTCCGCCGCTGCTGCCCTTCGACGCCGCCCTTCGGCGTCCAGCGTGCCCAAGGAATCCGCCCCCATGCCGTCCCACGCTCCGCTTCGCCGCAATCTGCTGGCCCTGCTGGTCTGTGCTTCGCTGCCGTCGCTGGCTGCCGCTGAAACCGCCCCCGCCACCGACGCACAGTCGGCCACCACCCTCGATTCGGTCTCGGTGATCGGCCGCGGTGAAGCGCGCCAGGTGCAGCGTGTGACCGCCGAGGACATGAAGGTGCTGCCGCCGGGTGCCAATCCGCTGAAGCTGCTTGCAACCAAGCCGGGCGTGCATTTCGAATCGGCCGATGCCACCGGCGCCTACGAATGGTCCACCACCATCAGCCTGCGTGGCTTCAACCAGAACCGCCTGGGCTACACCCTCGATGGCATCCCGCTGGGCAACATGGCCTATGGCAACAGCAACGGCCTGCACATCAGCCGCGCGGTGATCAGCGAGAACCTGGGAGGTGCGGAGGTCTCCACCGGCATTGGCGCACTGGGTACACCGTCCACCAGCAACCTCGGCGGCGTGTTCCAGTTCTACTCGATCGATCCGTCCACCGAGTATGGGGTCGTGCTGGCACAGAGCTTTGGTAGTGACAGCGCACGCCGCAGCTATGCACGCCTCGATACCGGCGAGCACCAGGGCTTTGCCGCCTACCTGTCCGGCGTGTATTCGGAAGGTGACAAGTGGAAGGGCAAGGGCTCGCAGGAGCTGAAGCAGTTCAACGGCAAGGCCACCTACAACTTCGGAACGGACAGCAAGATCACCGCGCTGTTCAACGCCTCGCGCCGCGTCGAGGCCGATTACCAGGATCTGTCGCTGGAAATGATCGATCGCCTCGGCTGGGACTGGGACAACTACGCGCCGGACTGGGATCGCGCCGTCGCCGCCGCACGCGGCAAATTCAGCGGCGGCGTCAACAGCCCGTGGGATGCGTACTACTCCGGCCACGGCCTGCGCAATGATGACCTGTCCAGCATTGCCGGCGATTTCGGCCTGAACGAGTCGATGCGCTTGAAGGTCAATGTCTACAACCACAGCAACCGTGGCCAGGGCCACTGGTTCAGCCCGTCCAATCCGTCCAACCCGGGCACCAGCCGCGAGATTCCGATCTCGATCCGCACCACCGAGTACGCGATCGACCGTACCGGCGTGACCTCGGCGTTCACCTGGAACGTCGGTGGCCACGAACTGGAAGCGGGCCTCTGGTACGAGGACAACGGCCACAGCGTGCAGCGCAACTTCTACTACATCGACGGCCCGATCACCGACGACTTCTTCCTGCGCAACCCGGACCAGCGCGTGTGGCACCAGCGCTACACCACCATCACCCGCCAGTTCTACGTGCAGGACCGCTTCCGCCTGTTCGATGATCGCCTGACCATCGACATCGGTGCGAAGTCGCCGCACACCCGTACCAGCGTGCGCACCCCGCTGGGCAGCTACGCCAACAACAGCAGTCTGACCTCGAAGAAGGGCCTGCTGCCGCAGGCCGGCTTCAACTTCAAGCTCAACGAAGGCAACGAGATCTTCGGTTCGTTCGCCAAAAACGTCGCCGCCTATGCGCTGGGCGTGGGCAGCCCGTTCAATGTGCCGCAGGCCGCCTTCGATGCCAGCGCGAAGAACCTGAAGCCGGAACAGTCGCGCACCATCGAGCTGGGTTGGCGTGGCTACGGCCGCGGCTATGAAGCCTCGGTGGCGGTGTACGACGTCAAGTTCGACAACCGTCTGCTGGCCATCGCGCAGTGCGTGGGCATCCTCGGTTGCCCGGCACTGTTCTCCAACGTCGGTTCGGTGACCAGCCGCGGCGCCGAGGCGACCCTGCAGCTGAAGCCGATGCAGGACCTGATCTGGTCCAATGCGCTGTCCTGGAATGACAGCACCTACGACAACGACTACGTGAACAACGGCGTGGTGCCGACCCGCGGCAAGACGACCGTCGACACCCCGGAATGGATGTTCGCCAGCACCCTGGCGTGGACCCCGGGCCCGTGGGACCTGCGCCTGGCCGCCAACCATGTCGGCAAGCGCTACGTGACCTATACCAACGATGTGTCGGTGCCGAGCTACTGGCTGGTCAACGCCTCGGCGGCCTATGACTTCGGCAAGCTCGGCCCGGCGCAGAACCTGACCGTAGCGCTGAACCTGACCAACCTGACCGACAAGCGCTACCTGTCCTCGATCAACACCAATGGCACCTACGCCGCTGACCCGACCCGCAGCCTGGCGACCATGCAGGTCGGCGCGCCGCGCCAGGTGATGGCCACCGCTACCGTGCGCTTCTGATGCGCGGGCCTGTCGATCCGGAAAGCCGTCGTCGCCTGCTGCGCATGGCGTGGCAGGGCACGGGGGCGGCGATCGCGCTGGCGGCGATGCCGGGGTTGGCCACGGCCGGCCCACGGCCGCGGCTGGGGCGCGATCCGTTCACCCTCGGTGTCGCCGCCGGTGATCCGGATCCACAGGGGGCCGTATTGTGGACGCGGCTGGCACCGGACCCGCTCAATGGCGGCGGCATGCCGTCGCGGGCGTTGCCGGTGCGCTGGTTCGTGGCCGAGGACCCGGGCATGCGCCGGCTGGTGCAGCGGGGGACTGCGGCCGCGGTCCCCGAGCTGGCGCATTCGGTGCACGTGGAGGTCAACGGCCTGCGCCCAGGCCGCGACTACTACTACCGTTTCGCCTGCGACGGCGATGAGGAAAGCGCGGTCGGCCACTTCCGCACCGCGCCGCCGCTGGACACGCAACTGCAGCAGCTTCGGTTGGCCCTGTGCACCTGCCAGGCCTGGAACAGCGGCTACTACCCGGTCCTGCGCGATATCGCGCAGAGCGATGTCGACCTGGTGCTGCATGCCGGGGACTACCTGTACGAATACAGCCCGCTGCAGAACGCGCGTGGTCGTGCGCTGGATGCGCAACGCTTCAGTGGCGAGACCGTCAGCCTGGAGCGCTACCGTGACCAGTACGCGCTGTACAAGCTCGATCCGGATCTGCAGGCCGCGCATGCCGCACACGCGTTCGCGGTGATCTGGGACGACCATGAAGTACAGAATGATTACTCCGGCATCCACCCGGAAAAACCCGGCGTATCAACGGAGGACTTCATCATCCGCCGCGCCGCCGCCTACCGCGCGTTCTACGAGCATCTGCCGATGCGCAGCACACCTGCGGGCAACGGCGGCCTGCGCGTGCATCGGCGCCTGCGTTACGGCGATCTGGCGCAGCTGACCCTGCTCGATTGCCGCCAGTTCCGCCCGGCCAATCCCTGTGGCGTGGGCGAGTCGCCACGCTGTGATGCTGCACTGGACCCGCGCATGAGCATGCTCGGCACGGGCCAGGAGGCGTGGTTCGCGCAGTCGATGGCGGCCGCGCAGGGCACGCGCTGGAACGTGGTGGTGCAGCAGTTGCTGATGGCGCAGCTGCGGCTGGACGGTGGCACGCCACGCGAGCGCTTCTGGAATGACGCCTGGGATGGCTATCCCGCCGCACGTAACCGGCTGCTGCAGGCGATGCAGGCAGGCGGGCAGGGCAATGCCATCGTGCTGGGCGGCGACTGGCATTCCACCTTCGTCAACGACCTGAAGTTGGATTTCGACGCGGCCAGTGCGCCGGTCGTAGCCACCGAATTCATCGCTCCGGCGATCAGCAGTGGCGGCGACGACACGCCATACGGGCCGTACTACGGGCCGTCGATTCCGCAGAACCCGCATATCCGCTATTTCGACGGTGACCGCCGTGGCTGGTGGAAGCTGCAGCTGAACCGGCAGACCGTGGATGCGGAACTGCGCTTCGCCGACAGTGTGCTGCGTGCGGACGCTGCGGTGCGCACCGCGGCGCGTTTCCAGGTGACCCACGGCCGTCCGGGCGCTGTCCCGGTGTAAATCCCTGCGGTTGTGCCGGCCGCTGGCCGGCAACCTCCTGAATCTCCGGTTTCCCCGCAATCGGTTTCATCGCCCCCAGCCCGGGTTTCGTCGCAAACCGTTTGCGGGCGGCCAGGGCGGGGCGCCAAGGTGTCCGCAGGCGGCAGGGTGCCGCCCCAAGGAGACCGTGATGAAGACCCTGTTCGCGCTCGGTGTGTGGTGCCTGCTGTTCGTGCTGTGCTGGCCGCTGGCGATCCTCGCCCTGATCGCCTGGCCGTTCGTGTGGCTGCTGAGCCTGCCGTTCCGCCTGGTCGGCATCACCTTCTCGGCGCTGTTCGCCTTCCTGCGCGCGCTGTTCATGCTGCCGGCGCGCCTGCTCGGTGGCCGGGCGGTGGCTGCATGAGGACGGTGCTGCTGGTGGCGCTGGCATTGCTCGCGGGGCCGGCACTGGCCACACCTCCAGCGCCACCCTCGGTGTGGCTGGAACGCCAGCAGACTGCTGCGGCTGACGAGGCGAATGCTGCAGCGGTCTCTGTGCAGAAAGCCAAGGAGCGCTGCAGGGTCGCGAAGGAATGGAAGGTTGGCGAGACGGTGGTGCAGCACAGGGTCTGCGACGATCCGCCGAAGAAGCCGGTTGGGAAAGTGTAGCGCCGAGCCCATGCTCGGCGGGCTTTGCAGGGCAGCCGAGCGTGGGCTCGGCTCTACACCGGCGCAGCCAACAAAAAAACCCCGCCGAGGCGGGGTTTTTCGTATCCAGCCATACCGGCCAGCGGCCGGCACTACCGGCGAACGATCATTTCGCCTTGTGGCTGGTGAGCTTGCTGGCCGGCATGCTGCGTCGTGGATTGACCTCCGAGAGCGGCGGGTGGTGTGTTGCTTAAGCCTGCTTGTCAGTCCTGAAGTACCCGTCGTCCTGCGGAATTTTTATTAGGTATCCGGCTTCAGCTAAATTACTCAGCTCTCGGTTGGCATCTGATTGTGAATTAGCAGAATGGTAGGCGATATAGTCGCTCGGCATTACTCTTTGGCCAGCGGTTTTGGAGTCTAGGAAGTCTCTCGTTCTTTCGTCATCAGCAAATCCTTCCGTGCTTTTTTGAACTAGGGAGATGGTGAGTCTAACTCCGTCTGCAATTGTTTCCCACTTTGGATCCTTTAAACCCGACCTTCTGCATTCTGAGACAATGCGCCCTGTTCCACTCCCCCACTGTTCCACGAGCCCACGCATGTGTGCAACATTCGCTATGTCCGGGTTGGTAGGCTTGGAAACCTGCGTGGATGCGATGCTATCCGCAGATATCCCATCAGGTAAGCGGCCGGGATTCCAGATTTCCAAACGATCTGGGTGGAGCGCTATCATTATTGAAGAATTCTGTTGCGAGTAATCCCTATGAACCAGTGCGTTCATTATTGATTCTCTAATCACGAATGCAGATAACAATCTATTGTCGTGACGTTTGTAGCCTTCAAAATGGGATGATACGGGCAGGTTTCGTTCGAGGAATGATGCTACCTCGTCGAAAAGATAGAAGATTCCGCCCTGAATAATTCGGCTGTCTCTAAACTCAGAGCGTTCAGATGTATAGAATGCTCCGATTTTTACAATTGATTGCGGAAGGCCAGTATCAGGTTTTGAGAAGAGGACGGCGGCAGAATTGAAAACTCGACCAGATGACGCAACTTTCATGATCTCCAATGCGTCAACCTTGTCCCGAGCCATCTGCATCTTGGAATCAGATCGATCAAGCAGCGCTCTCCAAGACTGAACAACTTGGTCGTCATCTAGATCGTTGTAGTCGACGCCTAGCGCTGGCTGGCGCTCCCAACGAGTGGACTCCTCGACTCTCGCAGAGATCATTCTTGAAATTTCTCTAGGCGATGCTTGCTTGGCAGCTCCGTTGTTCCAAGCGTAGATGCAATCATCCATCACATAGGGGCGCTCATGCCCAGATGGAACGTCGATGATAATTATTGATTTCTCAAGAATTTTTCTCTGGATTACAGAGAATGCTGGGCGAGGACTGATTTTTTCAGAAACATCTTGAGATACGGATTTGATACTGGCCTGCTTTGGGAGGCCTAGTATATTTCCGCTCTCGGATATGCCTATCATGACTCGTCCGCCATTTCCATTCGCGAATGCAGTTACTGCTTTTGCGATTTCATAGATCGAAAGGCCTTCGAATGCCACAAGGCTGTCTGCAGAGGATTCACTATTCATGGCGAGAAAGTCTCAGTCTGCGGGCTCGCATCTTGGGTGAATCTTGAAAGCTCAGAGAACTGACTTTCGATAAATTGCAGGAGTGATGCTTCATCAGTGTACTGTTGCACCCAGTTTCCCTTCCTTTTTTCTAGAGGTTGATCCGCCAGGGTTGCCGCATCGTATATGTCGATTACACGAACGTCGTCAAAGATGGGATTTTTTTTAAAGTATGATGGTGGGTGTGGGTTGCCCTTATCATCCCTTCTGAATTGTTTTAGAAGATGGCGCGCCGTTATTACATCTCGATGAACTACAAAGTACCTATGCTTTTCGAGTGAGATGGCGCTTTCCATTTCTTTATGGGTTATTGATGGCTCGCCATCAATGACGCCGCTTCCATATCTGCCGTTGATAATTCCAAAAACTATATCTGCCTTTTCAACGCCAACAATGCAATTTTCGAAGGCGGATAGCTTTGGATTCAGCGGTATTGTTCCCTTGTGTGACATCCACACTTTGTAGCCATAGCTCTTTAGTACGGCGAATACTTGGTCTAGAAGAGTCTCTTGTCCATAGACAGACGAGCTCACAAAGATTGTAGGGGCCGCCATTTTGAATTCCATATCTGTGACTCTGAATTGTCTTTAGGGAACGAGCTTTAGTCAAGGTGAACTCAGTCCTATGCCTATTTGATCATTTTAGCTTTGATGCAGTCGGCTGATTTTCCATCCATGTTCGGACACTGGAGGCAACAAAAAACCCCGCCGAGGCGGGGTTCCTTGTATCCAGCCATGCCGGCCAGCGGCCGGCACTACCAGCGAACGATCAGTTCGCCTTATGGATGGCGCGCTTGCTGACCGCCATCGCGGCGTCGTGGATCACTTCCGACAGCGACGGGTGGGCGTGGCAGATGCGGGCCAGGTCATCGGCCGAGCCGCTGAACTCCATGGTCAGCACGCCTTCGTGCACCAGCTCGGAGACGTTGGCGCCGACCAGGTGCATGCCGAGGATGCGATCGGTTTCAGCATGGGCCAGGATCTTCACGAAGCCGGCCGGCTCGATCATCGCCACGGCACGGCCGTTGGCGGCGAACGGGAAGCTGCCGGCCTTGTACGGAATGCCTTCGGCCTTCAGCTGGGCTTCGGTCTTGCCGACCCAGGCCAGTTCCGGCTCGGTGTAGATGACCCACGGGATGGTGTCGAAGTTGACGTGGCCCGGTAGGCCGGCGATCAGCTCAGCCACCGCGATGCCTTCCTCGAAGCCCTTGTGCGCCAGCATCGGGCCACGCACGCAGTCGCCGACCGCCCACACGCCGTTGACGCCGGTGTGGCAGTGCGTGTCGACTTCGATCTGGCCGCGCTCGTTGATCTTGACGCCAGTGCCTTCGGCCAGCAGGCCCTTGGTGGCGGCGCGACGGCCAACGGCCACCAGCAGCTTGTCCACGGTCAGGGTCTTTTCGCCTTCGCTGTCGGTGTAGGTGACAACGACTTCCTTCTTCTTGCCCTTGCCGGTGATCTCGGTCTTGGAGACCTTGGCGCCGAGGCGGATGTCCAGGCCCTGCTTCTTGAATTCCTTGGCAGCGGTCTTGGCCACTTCGGCGTCGGCCACGGCCAGGAACTCCGGCAGTGCTTCCAGGATGGTGACTTCAGCGCCCAGGCGCTTCCACACGCTGCCCAGTTCCAGGCCGATCACGCCGGCGCCGATCACGGCCAGGCGGTTCGGCACTTCGGTGAAGTCCAGGCCGCCGACGTTGTCGACGATGGTCTCGCCGTCGAACTTGGCGAACGGCAGTTCGATCGAATCCGAACCGGCCGCGATGATGACGTTGGTGCCCTTCAGCTCGACGATGGAACCGTCATGCTGGGTGACCTTGACCACGTTGCCCGGCTGCAGTTCGCCGAAGCCGTAGTAGGCGGCGACCTTGTTGGCCTTGAACAGCATGCCGATGCCGCCGGTGAACTGCTTGACGATCTTGTCCTTGCGGCCAACCATCGCCTCGACGTCGATCTTGGCATCCTTGAAGCTGATGCCGTGGTCGCCAAAGATGTGGCCCATGTTCCAGAACTGGCGCGAGGAATCCAGCAGCGCCTTGGACGGGATGCAGCCCACGCGCAGGCAGGTGCCGCCCAGCGCCGGCTTGCCGTCCTTGCCCAGCGCTGCGTCGATGCAGGCGGTCTTCAGGCCCAGCTGGGCCGCGCGGATGGCAGCGTGGTAACCGGCCGGGCCGGCACCGATGACGACGACGTCGAATTGTTCAGCCATTGAATTATTCCTTGATGCATTACCAGAACCCCTCCGCGCAGGCGCGGAGGGGCGGGAGGTGTCTTACAGGCCGAACAGCATGCGGCCCGGGTTTTCCAGCTGGTTCTTGATGTCCACCAGGAACTGCACCGAGTCCTTGCCGTCGATGATGCGGTGGTCGTACGACAGCGCCAGGTACATCATCGGCGCGATCACGACCTGGCCGTTCTGGGCGATCGGACGCTCCTTGATGGCATGCATGCCCAGGATGGCGCTCTGCGGCGGGTTGATGATCGGGGTCGACAGCAGCGAACCGAAGGTGCCGCCGTTGGTCACGGTGAAGGTGCCGCCCTGCAGTTCTTCCAGGCTCAGCTTGCCGTCACGGGCCTTCTTGGCGTAGTCGGCGATGGTCTTCTCGATGTCGGCGAACGACATGCGCTCGACGTTGCGCAGCACCGGCGTGACCAGGCCCTTCTCGGTCGACACGGCGATCGAGATGTCCGAGTAGCCGTGGTAGATGATGTCGTCGCCGTCGATCGAGGCGTTGACCAGCGGGAAGCGCTGCAGGGCATTGGCCGCGGCCTTCACGAAGAAGCTCATGAAGCCCAGCTTGATGCCGTGTGCCTTGACGAACTCGTCCTGCAGTTCCTTGCGCGCAGCCGAGACCTTGGACAGGTCGACTTCGTTGAAGGTGGTCAGCATGGCGGTGGAGTTCTTCGACTCCATCAGGCGCTCGGCGATGCGCTTGCGGATGCGGGTCATCGGCACGCGCTCTTCCGGACGTGCGCCACCGGCCTTGCCGGCGCCGCCGTTGCGGGCGAAGTTGACGATGTCTTCCTTGGTCACTGCGCCGCGACGGCCGGTGCCGTCGACGTCGGCCGGGTTCACGCCTTCGGTGATGGCGGTGAAGCGGGCGCCCGGCGGCAGGGTGTCGGCGGCCGACTTGGCAGCCGGGGCCGGAGCAGCGGCGGCGGCCGGAGCGGCAGCGGCCGGAGCGGCCTCGGCCTTCTTCTCTTCAGCGGCCGGAGCCGGGGCAGCAGCGACGGCGCCTTCCTCGATGATCGCCACGACCTGGCTGGAGGTCACGGTCGAGCCTTCGGCGAACTTGATTTCCTTGAGCACGCCGTCGACCGGCGACGGCACTTCCAGGACGACCTTGTCGGTTTCCAGGTCAAGCAGGTTTTCGTCGCGCTTGACGGCGTCGCCCACCTTCTTGTGCCAGGTGGCGATGGTGCCGTCGGCGACGGATTCGGGCAGTACCGGGGCTTTGACTTCGGTGGCCATTGCGGGAGCTTCCTGGTTTGTCTTCTAAATAGGGGGAGGATTATTCAGCGAACGTGTCGTTGAACGGGTTGACCAGTGCATCGGCGACCAGCTGCTGCTGTTCGCGGACGTGGTCAGCCATGTGACCGGCAGCCGGCGAAGCCGAACGTGCGCGACCGGCGTAGTGCAGGTTCTGGCCATCGGCCAGGCAGAACTGCAGGTGGTGGCGGATCTGGTACCACGCACCCTGGTTCTGCGGTTCTTCCTGCGTCCACACCACGTCGGTGGCCTTGCCGTACTTCTTCAGTTCGGCAGCCAGCAGCGCACGCGGGAACGGGTACAGCTGCTCCACGCGGATGATCGCCACGTCGTCCTGGCCACGCTTGGTCTGGTCTTCCAGCAGGTCGTAGTAGACCTTGCCCGAGCACAGCACCACGCGCTTGACCTTCTTGGCGTCCGCGTTGGCGTCGCCGATCAGGTGCTGGAACTCGCCGTTGGCCAGTTCGTCCAGGGTCGACACGGCCAGCTTGTGGCGCAGCAGCGACTTCGGCGACATCACCACCAGCGGCTTGCGGGTGGTCAGGTGCTGCTGGCGACGCAGCATGTGGAAGGCCTGCGCCGGGGTCGACGGCACCACCACCAGCATGTTCTCCAGTGCGCACAGCTGCAGGAAGCGCTCCAGGCGCGCCGAGCTGTGTTCCGGGCCCTGTCCTTCATAGCCATGCGGCAGCAGCAGGGTCAGGCCGGAGATGCGGCCCCACTTGGCTTCACCGGCGGCGATGAACTGGTCGATGACGACCTGGGCACCGTTGGCGAAGTCGCCGAACTGGCCTTCCCAGATGCACAGCGTGTTCGGATCGGTGGTTGAGAAGCCATACTCGTAGGCCATCACCGCTTCTTCGCTCAGCAGCGAATCGATGACGGTGGCCTTCTCCGGCGAATCCACCAGCTGCCGCAGCGGCATGTAGTAGTTGTCGGTCTTCTGGTCGTGCAGGATCGCGTGGCGGTGCGTGAACGTACCGCGACCCACGTCCTGGCCGACCAGGCGCAGGGCACTGCCTTCGTCGAGCAGGGTGGCGTAGGCCAGGTTTTCGGCAAAGCCCCAGTCGCCCGGGATCTCGCCGGCGGCCATCTTGCGGCGGTCGTCGTAGACCTTGGCCACGCGCGAGTGCAGCTGCACTTCGTCCGGAATGGTGTTGATCAGCTTGGCCAGTTCGACCAGCTTGTTCTTCTCGACCTTGGTCGAGATCGGGTCGGACAGCTTGCCTTCCAGCAGCTTCGGCCAATCGACGAACAGCGGGCTGGTCGGCGGGGTCTTCTCGACCTTGGCCAGCTCGGTGGTCACTTCACCGGCGTCCAGCTTCTCGCGGTAGGCATCGACCATCGCCTTGCCGGCACCGGCGGCGATCACGCCCGCCTTTTCCAGCTGCTCGGCGTACATCTCGCGGGTGGTGGCGTGCTTGCGGATCACCTGGTACATCAGCGGCTGGGTGATCGCCGGCTCGTCGGCCTCGTTGTGGCCCCAGCGGCGGTAGCACATCAGGTCGATGACCACGTCCTTGGCGAACTTCTGGCGGAACTCGAAGGCCAGCTGCGCGGCGAACACAACGGCTTCCGGATCATCGCCGTTCACGTGCAGCACCGGGGCGGCGATCATCTTCGCCACGTCGGTGGCATAGCGCGTGGAACGCGTATCCAGCGGGTTGGAGGTGGTGAAGCCGACCTGGTTGTTGACCACGATGTGCACGGTGCCGCCGACGGCGAAGCCGCGGGCCTGCGACATCTGGAACAGTTCCATGACCACGCCCTGGCCGGAGAAGGCCGCGTCGCCGTGGATCAGGATCGGCATGACCTGCTTGCGCGCGGTGTCCTTGCGGCGCTCCTGGCGCGAACGCACGGAACCGGCCACGACCGGGTCGGCGATTTCCAGGTGCGACGGGTTGAACGCCAGCGCCAGGTGCACCGGGCCGCCATCGGTGGCGACGTCGGCGGAGAAGCCCATGTGGTACTTCACGTCACCGGCCGAGGCGTGCTCGTCGTGCTCGAACTTGCCTTCGAATTCGTCGAACAGCTTGCGCGGGTTCTTGCCCAGGGTGTTGACCAGCACGTTCAGGCGGCCGCGGTGGGCCATGCCGATCACCACGTCCTTGACGCCATCCTTGCCGGCGCTGCGGATGATGGTGTCCATCATCGGGATCAGCGAGTCGCCGCCTTCCAGCGAGAAGCGCTTCTGGCCGACGTACTTGGTGTGCAGGTAGCGCTCCAGGCCTTCAGCTGCGGTCAGGCGCTCCAGGGTGCGGCGCTGGGTATCAGCGTCCAGCTGGTAGTTGCCACCGGCCAGTTCCAGCTTCTTGTAGATCCACTGGCGCTGCTCGACCTCGGAGATGTGCATGAACTCCGCACCGATCGAGCCGGTGTAGGTCGCCTTCAGGCGTGCCAGCAGGTCGCGCAGCTTCATGCGCGGCTGGCCACCGACGCCGCCGGTGCTGAACTCGCTGTTGAGGTCGCCATCGGACAGGCTGTGGAACGGCAGGCCCAGGTCCGGGGTGTTGACCGGTGCGGCCAGGCCCAGCGGATCGAGGCGGGCGTCCAGGTGGCCGCGCGAACGGTAGGCAGTGATCAGACGACCGACATTGCGCTCGCGCTCGTCGCCTGCACCGTTGCCGGTACCGGCCTTCAGCGCATCCTTGGCCGCGTCCGCAATGTGGGAGATGACGGCCGAGTGCGGAATGTCACCTGCTTCACGGCCCTTGAAGCCGTCGAAGTAGGTTTTCCATTTGGGATCGACACTATCCGGGGAGACCAGGTACTGCTCGTACAGGTCCTCGACATAGGAGGCGTTGCCGCCGGCGAGTTGCGAAGATTGCGCAAACTGCTTCAGTTGATTGTCCACGATGGAGGGTGTTGATTCGCTTTGTGGGGTATGGCTTCAGAAGGACCCGGCAGGAAGATGAATAGCCCTGCGCGGGCGCGTTCAAACAGCCAAATTGTACCCCCAACCGGACACGAAGGGGCACCACCGGAGGTATCGCGCGTCCCCCGGTGCCGGTTCCAGACAGGTTGAGTCAGCCCGCTCCGCTCAGATGCCGAGCGCGCGCAGTTCGCTGCAATCACGTGAACGGTCCCAGACGCGCTGCAATTGCTGCTCGAACGGCTGCGAACGTGCCGGCAGCGCGATGCCGGCTTCGCCGTCGAGGCGATGGCCGATCAGACGAAAGTAGAAGTCGCCCGCATCGTTGAGCAGACAGGCCGAGGCCAGTGCACGGTCGACCGGGTCGGTGACCTCGCGGAACTGGATCACGCTGGGCAGGCGCTGGGCCAGCGCCAGCAGCGGCGCCCCGCTAGAGGCGATCGCGGCGGCGTCGTGCACGATCACCCGCAGCTGCTTGTCGTGGCGGGCGGTGACGAAGCGGCGCAGGGCGGCCTGTACCGGGGGCGCGTCGAGCAGTCCGGGGTCCAGCTGGCGGCTGTGCAGCCACAGCTGGCGACGGGCGCGGTGGATGATGGCCGTGGTGATGGCTACTGCCTCGGCGCGGCTGTCGATGGCGCTGGCCGCGCCCAGCCGGCGGCGCATCTGCTGGTGGCCGATGCCGGCCTCCTCGAACACCTCGCCTTCGGGCAGAAAGCCCTGGCGGGCATAGAAGTCACGGGCGGGCAGCTGGGCATGCAGATGCAGCTCGGCCAGGCCGAGCCGGCGCCCGGCCTCCACCAGTGCTTCCAGCAGGGCCTCGCCGACCCCGCGGCTGCGATGGCTGGCCAGCACCGCCATGCGGCCGATGCGGCCATCCGGGGCCAGCCGGCCCGTGCCGACCGGCTGGTTGTCACTGTCCAGCGCCAGCACATGGGCACTGACCGGGTCCAGCGCATCGCGTTCCAGCTCGGCGGCGATGCCCTGTTCCTGCACGAACACGCGTTGGCGCACCTCGTGGATGGCAACGTGGGCATCGGCGTGGCTGACCTGCTGGACCCGGATCATGGCGATGGCTCAGGCCCGGCCGGCGCTGTCGTCTTCTTCGTCGTCCTCGAAGTTGACGATGACCTCGATGCCGTCGTCGTGCACGGTCACGGAGTGGACATCGTCGGATACCGCATCGGCGTCGATCGCATCCACGCGGTCACGGCCTTCGACGACCTCGCCGAGCACCACGGCATCCTCGCCGTCGTCCTCGTCTTCGGCCTCGTACACCTCATTCGGGTCGATCAGCTGGAACACCCCGCCGACCAGCAGCTGCTGGACCACGGCACGGCCCTTGTCGGACAGGCCGCGATAAGCGGCGGCGTCCAGCTGTTCGGTGCCAGCCAGGCGCTGCGCGTCCTTCACCGGCAGCGCGAAGTCCTGGCCGCTGACATACAGGCTGGCGCCACGCTTGGCCCGGCGCCAGGCCAGGCGGGCCCACGGGTGGCGCTGCAGCAGCAGGCCCGAGGCCAGGGCCTGGACCACTTCTTCCTGTGCCGGTGCGGCCTGGTGGGCCATCACTTCGCCGGCGGCGCGGTAGGTGGTGATGAAGCGGCCGAACCAGTCGCCCAGCTTGTCCGGGTCGTTCATGCGGATGGCGTTGAGCGCGGTGATCACCCGCGCCATCGCCACTGTGTCGATTTCGTTCGGGTCGGCCGGCACCTTCAGGTCGGCATCCTGGTAGCGGATGTTCTCGTCGGCATCGGCGATCAGGGTGTCCAGGTAGTCGCTGATCAGCTCGGCCGAAGACGGCGCGCGCATGCCGAACGAGAATGTCAGGCAGGGATCTTCGGCGACGCCGTGGTGCGGCACGTTCGGCGGCAGGTACAGCATGTCGCCCGGCGCCAGCACCCAGTCGTGGGTCGGCTTGAACACCTTCAGCAGCTTCAGCTCCACGTCGGGGCGGAAGCCCAGCGGCGGCTGCTTGCCCTTGATCGATTCGCTGGCATCGATCTGCCAGCGGCGATGGCCATGGGCCTGCAGCAGGAACACGTCGTACTGGTCGACGTGGGCGCCGACCGAGCCGCCGGTGGCGGCGAAGCTGATCATCACGTCATCCATGCGCCAACGCGGCAGGAAGCTGAAGTGCTCGATCAGGGCGCGCACGTCCGGGTCCCACTTGTCCACGTCCTGCACCAGCAGGGTCCAGTCGTGGTCGGGCAGGGCGGGGAACACGTCTTCCTGGAATGGACCGGTGCGCACGCGCCAGCCGTCCTGGGTCTTGTCGTGCTCGATCAGGCGTGCCAGCACGCCTTCCTCGCAGGCCAGCCCGGCCAGGTCTTCCGGCTGCACCGGGGTCTGGAAGTTGGGGAAGGCGTTGCGGATCAGCAGCGGGCGTTTCTGCCAGAAGTCGCGCAGGAAGGTGGCCGGCGCCATGCCCAGCGGCTGGCCGGGGCGGGCGGTGACTTCGATCAGGGGGGCGGAGGACTTGCGGGCAGCCATGGGGGAATC
>NZ_JASJSQ010000099.1:0-18115 GCF_030236855.1 Stenotrophomonas maltophilia group sp. Smal13 | reverse complement strand
AAGGATCGCACGGGATGGGTGCAGCCGGTCATTCTAAGCCTTGTCGCGCCTGCGGGTCCCCTCCCCCCGCCCCGCCTTCATCCAGGCCGGGTCATCTGGTTGTAAAATCAACGGTTTTTGGCCCCTCACCCCTTGATGGCGAAAGCAGCGCAGCCGGTCCTGGGTGGACCGGAATTCCTCCGCCTGCTCGCCCGTCTCAGCGACGGCGCGATGCCGGCCAGCAGTCCCGCCCTGACCGATCGCCTCGGCCAATGGGTGGACTGGAGCCGTGCCGTGGCCCTGTCCGGGGCGCTCGGCGGACGCCTGCCCGAGCCGGGTGAGGCCACCGAAGCGGCCTGGGATGTGCTGGACGACTGCGCCCAGGCCCATGCCAGCCTGCTGGCCTCGATCAGTGAGGATGCCGAGGCCGAGCGCCTGCTGGACCTGGCCGAAGCCGCCGCCGCACCTAACTTCGCCTCGCTGCGCCAGCGCTACCGGGTACTGCAGCAGGCCATCCAGACCGCCACCGGGCGCCTGCGCGGCCGCCTGCGCGACCAGCTGGTGCAGGTTTCACCCGAGCTGGCACGGCTGGCCGAGGTCGATGCGGTGATGGAACAGACCCTCACCCCGCGCGAGCACAGCCTGCTGGCCACCGCGCCGGCGGTGCTCGGCGCCCGTTTTGAACGCGTGCACGGCCAGCCCGGCTGGCGCGCGGCCTTCCGCCATGACATGCGCATCCTGCTGCTTGCCGAGCTGCAGCTGCGCTTCCACCCGATCGAAGGGCTGCAAGACGCCCTGCGCTCCCACTGACCGGAACACCATGTCCAGAACTGCTTTCCATGTCGTTGTTTTCCTTGTCGGCCTGCTGGCCGTGTGCTGGATCGGCATTGGCTACGTTTCGGTGCATCCGCTGGGTGCAGCGGTGGCGGCGATCATCGCGGCCTGCTACATCGCCGGTGGCGTGGAGCTGTACCGCTATCGGCAGGCCAGCAACGGCCTGCGTAGCGCGCTGAGCGATCTCTCCAGCGCGAAGGAAAGCCTTGCCCCCTGGCTGGAGCGCGTGCCGATGGGCCTGCGCAACGCCGTGCGCCTGCGCGTGGAAGGCGAGCGCACCGCCCTGCCCGCGCCGGTGCTGACCCCCTATCTGGTTGGACTGCTGGTGCTGCTGGGCATGCTCGGCACCCTGCTCGGCATGATGGACACGCTGCGCGGCACTGGCCTGGCCCTGCAGAGCGCGACCGACATGGCCGCCATCCGCGGCTCGCTGGCCTCGCCGGTGCAGGGCTTGGCGGTGGCGTTCGGCACCTCGATCGCCGGTGTTGCCAGTTCGGCCATGCTCGGCCTGCTGGCGGCGCTGCTGCGCCGTGACCGCCTGCAGGCCGTGCAGCAGCTGGACCGTGCCATTGCCGGCGACCTGCACCCGTACTCGCAGGCCTGGCAGCGCGCCGAGTCGCTGCGACTGCTGCAGGCACAGTCCGCCGCGCTGCCGGCGCTGGTCGACCGCCTGCAGGCGATGACCAGCACCTTCGAACAGCACAGTGCGGCCGCCAATGAGCGCCTGCTGGCCGGCCAGGCCGAGTTCCTGACCCAGAGCCAGGCGCTGCAGGAACGCCTGGCCGTCTCGCTGCAGCAGTCGCTGCGCGAGGGTGCCGAGGCCAGCGCCGCCGCCATCGGTGGCGCGCTGCAGCCGATGGCCGAGACCACCCTGGCCGGACTGGCCCACCATGGTGAGGCGCTGCATGCCCGTGTCGAACAGGCGGTGCAGCAGCAGTTGTCTGGCCTGAGCGAAGGCTTCGAGCGCAGCCGCGTGGCGACCGAGGCCAGCTGGGCCAAGGCGTTGAGTGAACAGAGCCAGACACAGCAGGCACTGGTCAGTGATCTGCGTCAGCACCTGCAGGCCTTCAGCGATGGCCAGGGCACGCAGGCCGAAGCACTGGTGACACGCATCGGCGAGCGCCTGCATGCCGATGCCAGCGGCAATGCCGAGGCCTGGCGCGCCGCTGCCGAACAGCAGCAGGCATTGAATACCGCGCTGGTCGAACGCCAGCAGCAGGCCTTGCTGGCCGCCAGCGAGCACCTGGACGCGCGTGCGCAGGCGCTGCTGCAGGCACTGGAACAGCATCACAGCGCCAGCCAGGCGCTGCTGCAGGATCATGAAGAGCAGCGCTCGCAGCAGTGGCAGGCCGCGCAGGCCGCCGCCGCCACCGCGCACGCCGAACTGCAGGCCCGCCTGGACAGCCGCGAGCAGCAGCGCCAGGCACGCTGGGATGCGGTCAGTGCCGAACTGCAGCAGGCCCACGCCGCGCTGCAGGCCCAGCTGCAGGCCGGCGACGAACAGCGCCTGCAGCGCTGGAGCGATGCCCTGCAGCACGTTTCCGCCGATCTGGCCGAGCGCCTACACGCCAACGGTGAACGCCTGGCCGCGCAGCAGCAGCAGGTCTGCGACACGCTGGCGGCCACCGCACAGCAGATCGGCGAGAACGGCCGCGCCCAGGCCAGCGCCACGCTGGCGGAAGTGTCCACCCTGCTGCAGACCGCGGCCGCTGCACCGAAGGCCGCCGCCGACGTCATCAACGAGCTGCGCAGTACGCTCTCCGAGAGCCTGGTGCGCGACAACGCGATGCTGGAAGAACGCGGCCGGCTGCTGGCCACCGTGCAGACCCTGCTCGATGCGATCAACCATGCCTCGCACGAACAGCGCACCGCCGTGGACGCGCTGGTCGGTGGTTCGGCCGAGCTGCTGGAACGCGTCGGCAACCGCTTCACCGACCATATCGCCGCCGAGACCGGCAAGCTGGATGGCATCGCCGCAGCGCTCAGCGGCAGCGCCGGTGACGTCGGCCAGCTGGCTGGCGCCTTCGGCGACGCGGTTGCGCAGTTCGGCAGCGCTTCCACCGAGCTGTCCGGCCGTCTGGAACAGATCGGCGGCGCACTGGATGCCTCGCTGGCGCGCAGCGACGAGCAGCTGGCCTACTACGTGGCGCAGGCGCGCGAGGTGGTCGACCTCAGCCTGCTGTCGCAGAAGCAGGTGATGGAAGAACTGCAGCAGCTGGCCGCGCGCCGCGGCAAGGCCGGCAGCGCATGAGCGACGAGCTGGAGGTCGACGGCGGTTCGCACGCCCCGATCTGGGCCGCCTTTGGCGACCTGATGTCGGTGCTGCTGGGCGCGTTCGTGCTGATACTGGTCGGTGTGGTCGCCGTGCAGCTGGAGCTGTCGCAGCGGCTGGACCAGGAAGTGAAGCAGCGCCAGGCCGAAGCCAAGCGACTGCAGACGCTGGAACAGGCGCTGGCCGGCCCGCTGGCCGCCGGTCGCGTGACCCTGGTCGATGGACGCATCGGCATCAGTGGCAGCGTGCTGTTCGCGCTGAACTCCGACCAGCTGCAGCCGGAAGGCCAGGAGCTGCTGCGCAGCCTGGCCGCACCGCTGGCCGCCTACCTGGGCAGCCGCGAAGAAATCCTGATGGTCAGCGGCTTCACCGATGACGCGCCGGTGCGCGAAGGCAACCGCCGTTTCGCCGACAACTGGGAGTTGTCGGCGCAGCGGTCGCTGACCGTGACCCGCACCCTGATCGCCGATGGCGTACCGGCCGACGCGGTGTTCGCCGCCGCGTTCGGCAGCGAGCAGCCGGTCAGCTCCAATGCCAGCGAAGACGGCCGCGCGCGCAACCGGCGCGTGGAAATCGCGCCGATTGCCAAGCCCAAGGCCCCGGATGCCAAGTAAGCCGCCCGCACTGGAAGGCCTGCGCGCACTGGTGCGCGACCTCGATGCGGGGTCGCGCTCGCTGCCGCATTACCCGCAGGTGCCGATGCTGCAGCAGGTGCAGCGCGAGTGGTCGGAACTGCGCAGCGAACTGCAGGTGCGCCGCTCGCTGCGCACCGAAGCCCCCGCCGACGGCGGCCCGCTGAACTCGGCGGTGCTGGTGCAACGCATGCTCGATACGATGCAGGCGACCAGCCCCGGTTACCTGCGCCACTTCATCGACTACGTGGACACCCTGTCCTGGCTGCAGGCGCTGCAGGATGGCGCCGCCAGCGGCGGCGATACCGCGAAGCCAAAGCGCACGCGCAAGCCGCGCAACGCGGGTTGATCGCGCGTTGATGCCGACCTCGTTCGGCCCCCCTGGATACGACAATCCTGTTCCGCGCTCCTGGTAGACGCCAACCTTGGTTGGTGCTCCACCAACGATGCCGCGCATGCCAACCAAGGTTGGCATCTACCAATGCACGCGTCGGCATGCACGCGTGTAGCGGTGTCACCAGACAGTCATCTGTCTAGCGCACCATTTTCACGTTGATCCACGGCGCCTGCAGCGCCACCGGTCGCATCGCTTGTCTCCCCTTTTGAACTCCATGAGCTCCGCGCCCGTGCGGTGGCTCGTGCCTGCCTGAGTGTCCGTAACATGACGAAGACTTTGTTGGCCGCTGCGCTGTCGATCGCGCTCGCTCCCGCGGCCTGGGCGCAGGATGCTGCCCCGACCTCCACTAGCACGTCCGCCACCGATCTCGATGCGGTTTCGGTGATCGGCAGCGGTGAAGCGCGCCAGGTGCAGCGCATCACCCGCGAGAACCTCGACATCCTGCCGCCGGGCACCAGCCTGCAGAAGACGCTCAATCTACTGCCTGGCGTCAACGCGCAGTCGGCCGATGCGCTGGGCACCAACGAGCAGTCGATGACACTGAGCCTGCGCGGCTTCAACTCCACCCGTCTCGGTTACACGCTCGACGGCGTGCCGCTGGGCGACGGCGCGTACAACAACTACAACGGCCTGACCATCAACCGTGCGCTGATCAGCGAGAACATGGCCGGCGCGGAACTGGCGGTGGGCATCGGCAGCCTCGGTACGCCGTCCACCAGCAACCTCGGCGGCACCATCTCGTATACCTCTGACCACCCAGCCCAGGAGTTGGGTGGCCGCGTGGTGCAGACCTTCGGCAGCGATGCCAACCGCCGCACCTTCGTGCGCGTGGACAGCGGCGAGTACAACGGCTTCTCCGGCTACGTTTCCGGCATGAATGCCGTCTCCGATCTGTGGAACGACCAGACCGCCTACAACAAATCCACCACCAAGCAGTTCAACGCCAAGGGCGTGTGGAACTTTGGCCGCGGCCAGATCACCGGTTTCGTCGATACCTCGCGCACCACCCAGGCGGACTACTTCTACCTGTCCAAGGACGAGATGTCGCGCGGCCTGGGCTGGGACTGGGGCGGCTACGCGCCGGACTGGAACAAGGCGGTGGCCAAGGCCTACTGCAACACCGCCAGCTTCAATGCGAAGAAGTGCGACAGCAGCGGCCCGGACAAGGATGCCGATGGTGCCTTCACCGCCGGGCAGATCCTGCGCGACGACAACCTGTACTACCTGGCCGGCGACTTCTTCCTGGCCGATGGCTTCAGCCTGCGCGCCCTGGCCTACCACCACGATGACCGCGGCGAAGGCCACAACTGGAACAGCGGCGCGTGGTCGAACAAGGGCACCGCGCAGGAGATCCCGATCATCTTCCGCAACACCATCTACACCATCGACCGCGATGGCGGCACGCTGTCGTTCGACTGGGAGCTGGGCGCGCACCGCATCGAAGGCGGCGTCTGGTACGAGCGCAACACCAGCAGCGCCGAGCGCTACCAGACCGCCGTGGATGGGCCGCGCGACCTGAGTGGCATGAACACCCTGCCCTCCGACGTCGGCGTGTTCGCCCAGCGCACGCGCTGGAAGACCCATCAGTTCTTCCTGAAGGACACCTGGCGCCTGCTTGATGACCGCCTGACCCTGGAGTTCGGCGCCAAGAGCCCGCACGCCACCTCTCATGCACAGGCACTGCCGAGCGACGCGAAGACGCCGATCTCGCCGACCTCGAACAACCAGTTCGCCACCGGTTCGCTGAAGGCCAGCAAGAACTTCCTGCCCAGCATCGGCGCCAACTTCCGCCTGACCGAGCACCACGAGATCTTCGCCAGCTACGCCGAGAACATCGCCATGTTCCAGGGCGGCTTCAAGCTGGGCCCGCAGGCGGTCAGCCAGGCGACCTGGAACGCTCAGGGCAACCTGAAGCCGGAGGAGTCACGCTCGCTGGAAGCCGGCTACCGCTTCGTCACCGATACCCTGCAGGCCTCGATCGCGGCCTACAGCGTGCGCTTCGACAACCGCCTGCTGCAGTACAACCCCTGTGACTCGCGCCAGCCGGTGGGCCCGACCTGCGGCAACCGCTTCTACAACGTCGGCGGCGTCGACAGCCGCGGTGCCGAGCTGACCGTGCTGTGGACCCCGAACGAGCACTTCAGCTGGTACACCTCGGCCTCGCTGAACCGTTCGACCTATGCCTCCAACTACGTGCAGGCCGGTGTCGAGCAGCAGATCAAGGGCAGGATCCAGACCGACACGCCCAAGCAGCTGCTGGCCACCGAGATCACCTGGCGCGACAACGGCTGGTTCGCCAGCCTGCGTGGCAAGTACACCGGCGAGCGCTTCTACACCTACACCAACGACCAGGGCTTCGGTGGCTTCACCGTATTCGATCTGGCCGGTGGCTATGACTTCGGGCAGGTCGGCTTCGCCAAGGGCATGCGCCTGTCGTTCAACGTGACCAACCTGACCAACAAGCGCTACGCCAGCAACCTGGATTCGAGCGTGTTCGCACCCAGCGACCCGGCCGGCAAGCTGTACGTGTTCCATGCCTCGGCACCGCGCCAGGTGTTCGGTACGATCGACCTTCGCTTCTGATCTTCCGCCCGGAGTCCACTGATGCTCACGACCGCCCTGCTGCTGGCCACCCTCTCCGCCAGCGGATACTCCGCTCCGCATGAGGCAACGGGTGCACCACCGCGCACCCTGCAGCTGGGCGGTCGTACCTATGTGGACAAGGGCCTGGTCGCTGCCGGACGGTTGCCCGCGGGCACGGTGGACTTCCTCGGCGATACGCTGGGCTCGTTTTCGTCGCTGGCGGTGCAGCCCGGCACCTGGAAGCGCACCGCCAGCGGCTACGAAGGCGTGCTCTGGACCCTCCCCGACCGCGGTCGTAATGATCCCGAGGCCGGCCTGTTCTACGACTACGCCGGTCGCGTGGAGCGCATGCAGCTGCGCATCGACGTTACCCCGGGCAAGCCTGCGCTTGGCACGCTGAGCATGGTGCCCGACAAGGGCGTGGTACTTAAGGATTTCAAGGGGCAGCCGTTCACCGGTGCCGACCCGGGTGAGCACACGATCACCCAGCGCGATGTGGTGCTGCCCTCACCGGCCAGCGGCGCAGGCGCGGGCAAGGTCTCGCTGGATGCGGAGTCGCTGCAGTTCACCGCCGATGGCCACTTCTACATCGGCGATGAGTACACCGCCAACGTCTACTACTTCGATGCACAGGGCCAGCTGCAGGGCGTGATCATGGCGCCGCCGGCGATCCGTCCGCAGCGCGATGGCAAGCCCGCCTTCGGTTCGCTGGCGGCGCCGCAGACTGGGCGCCGCAACAACCAGGGCGTGGAAGGCATGGGCCTGTCCCCCGACGGTACCCGCCTGTTCGTGGCCCTTCAGAGCGCGACGCTGCAGGACAGCGCAAAAGGCAACGCGGCCGGGCGCATCAACACCCGCGTGCTGGTCTACGACGTGACGGCCTCGCCGACGCCGCAGCAACCGATCGGCCATTACGTGATGGCCCTGCCCGCCTATGCACACGACGGCAAGGGCAAGCTGGACCGTACCGCCGCGCAGAGCGAGCTGCGTGCACTGGATGCCCACCGCTTCCTGCTGCTGGCCCGCGATGGCAACGGTCTGGGCAAGGACGGCGATCACCCGATCGTCTACAAGTCGGTGCTGCTGGTGGATGTGGCCGATGCCAGCAACCTGGCAGGAAGCAACTATGAGTCCGGTACGGCCTCGGTGCTGGCCGACCCGGCGGGCACCGTGTTGAAGGACGGCATCGTGCCCGCACGCAGCGACGAACTGCTGAACCTGCTCGACCGCCCGCAGCTGGCGCGTGCCGGCCTTGACCTGAACACCAAGCGCGGCCCGCATGCCGGGCTGCTCTCGGAAAAGTGGGAAGCCATGGACGTACTGCCAGCGCTGGACCCGCAGCATCCGAACGACGTGCTGTTGCTGATCGGCAACGACAACGACTTCATCGCCCGCCACTGCCGCATGCAGGGCCAATCCTGCGACAGCGCGTACGACAACGACAACCGCGTGCTGGTCTACCGACTGACCCTGCCCTGAGACGTCGCGGGGCATGGCCCGGCGCTACCGGATCAACCCGATACACCCTGTAGAGTCGAGCCATGCTCGACTCATGCCGCAAGGCAGTCGAGCATGGCTCGACTCTACAAAGCTCAGCCGCGCAGGGTGGCGCCGCCGTCGACGTACAGGTCGCTCATTGCCACATGCCCGGCCTGCTCGGAGAGCAGGAACATCACCGAGTGCGCGATGTCTTCCGGGGTGGCCAGCTTGCGCAGCGGGATGCCGGCCTTGTACGTCTCCAGGTTGCCGGCGATAACTCGCTCTGCGCCATGCTCGTCCTGCCACATGCCGGTCTGCATCGGGGTCAGCGTTGAACCCGGGGCGACGATATTGCAGCGGATGCCCAGCGGCGCCAGCTCCAGCCCGAGGCAGCGGGTGAACATCGTGGCGGCGGCCTTGGACGCGGCATAGGCGGCCATGCCGTGCCGCGGCACGCCGGCGGCATTCGAACTGACGGTGACGATCGCGCCTTGGCCTCGCGGTGACATCACCCGCGCCAGCGCACGCCCGACATGGAACACGCCATCGGCGTTGACTGCGAACACCCGGCGCCAATCGGCATCCGTGGTCTCCGCAACAGCTCCCACATGCAGAACACCCGCCACGCTTGCGGCGAGGCCGATCGGCCCAATGCTGGCTTCCACACGATCCACCAGGGCGTCCACCGCCGCGCTGTCGGTCACGTCGAGCGCAAACGCCTGCACACGTGCATCCACTACCACGGGCGCCTCGCGATCGGTTGCCACGACCGTGCAGCCGGCCTCGGCCAACAGCCGTACCAGGGCCTCGCCGATGCCGCCGGCGGCGCCGGTCACCAGTGCCACGCGACCTTCAAAGCCGGTCAACTGCATGTTGCAATCTCCTGTTGCTCATCCCAGTGGCGCAGGCGCGCCGACAACCACGGTGCCAGCTGCGCCACCGCATCGCGGCCGGTCAGCTCGGCGTGCAGGAACGGCAGCTCCAGCGCCTGCACCTTGCGCGCGTGCGTGCGCCACAATGCCGACTGCAGCTGCGGCCGCGCCTGATGATCCCGGCCAGCGCGCACGTGCACCAGCGTGCCGTCGAACGGTTGGTGGATGTGTTCGCGGATCAACCGGTTGGTGCCGGTCACCGCACGCACCACGCCATCGAGCACTACATCCGGCAGGCTGCCGAGCGCACTACCACCGCGACGCAGGAAGCCGAGAATGCGTTCACGGCTGTCCAGCTCCGGATGTGCATCCGGGTCATGGCCGGCAATCGCCAGCAGTGCGCGCAATGCGGCGATGGCATCGGGTTCCGGCTCAGCCCGCCAGCATTCGCTGGGGTAGGCGTCGAGCAGCACCAGTTCACCGACTTCACGGCCGATTTCATGCAGGCGCACCGCCATCGCCTGGGCGAGGATGCCGCCCACCGACCAGCCCAGCAGATGCACCGGTCCCTTCGATTGCAGCGTGACCACCCGCTGCACATAGTCATTGGCCATGGCTTCGATGCTGGACGGCAACGGTTGCTTCGGATCCAGCGCGGGCGACTGCAGGCCATATACCGGGCGTGCCGGCTGCAGGGCGCGCGCCAGCGTCCGGTAGTTCCAGGCGATGCCACCGGCCGGGTGCAGCACGAACAACGGAGTGGGTCCGTCAGCATCAGTGGCAGCCAACGAGATCACCGGGCCCAGCGCGTGATCGGCCAGCGCGGGTGGCTCGGCGATACGAACCGCCAGCGCGGCCACGGTGGGCTGGGCAAACAAGGCCCCCAGACCCAGATCGCAGCGCCAGCGCTGCTCGATCGCCAGCAACAGGTGCACCGCCGACAGCGAGTCACCGCCGAGACTGAAGAAGTCCGCATCCACCGCCACCGGCGCCTCACTCCTAAGCGCCTGGGCGAACAGCACCGCCAGCTCCTGTTCCAGCGGCGTGCGCGGCGCCAGTCCGGAAATCTCGCTCTGCGGCGGCTTCGGCAACGCGTTGCGGTCGAGCTTGCCGTTGGCGGTCACCGGCCACTGATCCACGCCAACGAACGCCGACGGCACCATGTAGTCCGGCACGCGCGTGGTCAGGTGGCTGCGCAGCATCACGGCATCAGCAAGCGCCGCTGGCACATAGGCCACCAGTCGGGCATCGCCCGGCGTGTCCTGGCGCAGCAGCACTTCCACGCGCTCCATGCCCGGCAGCTCGCGCAGTGCCGCCTCGATCTCGCCCAGCTCGATGCGCAGGCCGCGCAGCTTCACCTGGTGGTCGCTGCGGCCCAGGTATTCGACTGCGCCGTCGCTCCGCCAACGCCCCACGTCGCCAGTGCGGTAGATGCGCTCCCCTCGTAGGAAGGGATCGGCCAGGAAACGTTCGGCGGTCAGGTCATCGCGGCCGAGATAGCCACGCGCCAGCTGCACGCCGCCCAGATACAGATCGCCCGGCACACCCACCGGCAGCGGCTGCATCCGCGCGTCCAGCACGTACAGGCGGGTGTTCCAGACCGGGAAGCCGATCGGTACCGGCCGTGAGTGGTCCTGCGCAGACGCCGGCCAGTAGCTCACGTCCACGGCCGCTTCGGTCGGGCCATACAGGTTGTGCAGTTCGGCCTGCACGCGCCCATGGAAACGATCGCGCAGCGATGCGTCCAGCGCTTCGCCACTGGTGAACACACGGCGCAGCTGCAGGCCCTCGGAGGCTGGTGCGGCGAGGAAGGCATCGAGCATCGACGGCACGAAATGCGCCGTGGTGATGCCATGCGCGCGGATCAGCCGTGCCAGCTCGGTCGGATCACGATGCGCGTCCGGACCCGCCACCACCAGCGTCGCGCCGCACAGCAGCGGCAGGAAGAATTCCCAGACCGAGACATCGAACGTGGCCGGGGTCTTCTGCAGAACACGGTCATCGGAACGGATGCCGTAGTGCTCGCGCATCCACAGCAGGCGATTGACGATGGCACGGTGCTCGATGACCACGCCCTTCGGCTCGCCGGTCGAACCGGAGGTATAGATCACATAGGCTGCATCGCTGGGCGCCGGATCGGCCCACGGTGCTGCGAAACTCAGCGCGGTCCATTGGTCGGGGGCAAGCACCGGCACGCCGTCCATGCGCGCCGATACCTCTGCCGCAGCCAGTACGCACGCCGGCTGCGCCGAGGAGAGAATGCGCGCGAGGCGCTCATCGGGATGGGCAAGGTCCAGCGGCAGGTAGGCGGCACCCGCACGCAGCACCGCCACCAGCGCGATCACCAGTTCCAGCGAGCGCGGCAATGCCACCGCCACCACACTGCCCGGACCGACCTCCATCGCACGCAGTTGTGCCGCCAGCGCGAAACTCCGCGCTTCCAGCGTTGCGTAGTCCAGCGTAGTGTCGCCGAACACCAGCGCAGGCGCGTGCGGATCACGGTCCATGCCCTGCTGCAGCAGTTCAACCAACGTAGTCTGTGGCAGCGCATGCGCGGTGGCATTGAAACCATGCACCACCTGCTGCGCTTCTACGGCGGAGGCCAGCGGCACCGCCGCGATGTCTCCGGCCTCCAGCGCCGCCGACACGAAATGCAGCAACCGCGTCGCGTGCGCCTCCACATCGTCCCGACTGTACAACGCGGGATTGGCCTCGATCTCCAGATCCAGCAGGTGCTGGCCGTCGCCACGGAAGCCCAGCGTCAGATCATCCACCGGCCCGGTGCACAGCACTTCCAGCGTCGCCCGCACGCCGTTCAGTGCCAGTGGCTTGTAGAACGGCTGCACATTCACCAGCGGACCGTGCAGGCGCTGCTGCGCACCCACCAGGCCCAGGTCGCGGCGCAACTGCTCGCCACGGTAGCGGCCGTGCTTGCGGCCCTGGCTGAGCTGCCGGCCCAATGCCCGGGTAAACGCCTCGACACTGCCCTCGCCGGCCGCCACCCGCAGCGGCAGCACATTCATCACCATCGCCGGCACCCGCGCCGATGCGTTGCCGAGCCGCCCCATGTAGGGCACCCCCAGCACCACTTCATCGGCGGCGCTCATCCGCCGCAGGTACTCGGCCGACAACGCGGCCAGCACATCCGGCCAGGGCCGCAGCCAACGCACCGATGCCTGCAGCAGCTGCTCACGGAATGCAGCATCGAGCGGCTGCACCCAGCGCAGCGCGTCGTCACTGGCCGCGAGCGTACCGGCCAGGCCCGCGCCCGCCGGCGCGCCCTGCATCTGCCCGCGCCACCACTGCCCGGCCTGCTCGCGCCGCGGATCGGCACGATACGCGGCATCATCGGCCAGCACGCCAGCCAGCGCTGGTAGTGGCTCACCCGTACGCCCCGCGTACAACGCGCAAACACGATCAGTGAACAGCGCCATGCCATAGCCATCGGCCGCCAGATGATGCACGCGCAGGTACCAGACCCAGCGCTGGCCACCCAGATCGAACAACACCTGCTGGCTTATGCGGTCGCGGGTCGGATCGACCGCGCTGAGCCGGTCGGCCTGCATCAGGGCACGCGCCGCCGATGCCGGGTCGACCTCGCCCGCTAGATCGCGCACCGACAGCAGCGGCACATGTGCCGGGTCATGCCACTGCAGCGGCTGACCATCGGTCCCTTCCGCAAAGCGCAATGCGAATGCCTGGGCTTCGCCCGCAGCCTGGTCTGCCGCGGCGACGAACGCGGCCACGTCCAGCGCACCCTCGATCCACACCGCATGCGCGGTATTGAACGACGGATTGTCCGGTGCCAGCCGCTGCGCGAACCACAGTCCGGCCTGGGCCTCGGTCAGTGCCACCGGCGTGGCCAGCACAGCGGCGTTCATGCGTTCTGCGCGGCCTGCAGTTTCTGCACCACACCCCACCACTGGCGCAGCGTGGTGTGCTCGGCCAGCTGCGAGAACTCCAGCGGCAACCCGGTGTTGCCCCAGGCCAGGACCAGGCCGAGCATGCGCATCGAGTCCAGGTCCAGGTCGATCAGGTTGTCGTCGTCACCGATCTCTGCCGGCGTGCACTCCAGCACCCGCGCAACGTCGGCACGCATCCGCTCCAGATCCAGCGCATCACCCGTGGCAGCCATCACAGCACCTCCAGCAACTGATCGGTGGTCATCGGCACGCCACAGGTGCGTGCGATCCAGTGCAGCGCCTGATCGTGATCGGCACGCGAAAAGTCCGCCACCGCATCGGCGGCGATGAAGGCCTCGATGTCACGCTGGAACGCCTCCACCACGGTCGCGGTGCAGCCGATATGGGCGTACACGCCGGTCACCAGCAACTGGTCACGGCCGCGCACCCGCATCAGCGTTTCCAGGTTGCTGCGCTGGAACGCGCTGTAGCGGTGCTTCACCAGCACATGCTCACCCGGCTGCGGTGCCAGCGCCTCGATGATCGGTTCATGGTCGGCGCTGCGGCGCATTCCGGGCCCCCACAGATCGGCCTGCAGGCCACGGTCACGGCGATCCTGGTCGCCATGCTGGGCGGTGTAGAACACGGGAATGCCGTGCGCGCGGCAATGCGCCAGCAGGCGCACGATATTGTCCACCGCCGGCCGCAGCGGCGTACTACCGGCGTCGAATGCCGCCAGGAAGTAGCGCTGCATGTCATGCACCAGCAGCGCAATACGATCACGCTGCGGGCGCCACGGGCCACGGGCCTGCGGCAGTTCGGCGGCGGTCGGCAAGGGGTAATCGGTGATACGGGGCAGCGCCATCAGCGCGTTCCTCCTGTCTGTTGCAGATGACGCGCACGCAGCTGCGCGCGCAGTTCGCGGCGGCTGATCTTGCCGACCGCGGTGGTATCGAAACTGTCGACGAACACGACCTGGTCCGGCACCTTGAACGCCGCCAGGCCGCGCGTACGCATCCAGGCTTTCAGTGCCGGCGCCTTGATCGGCTCCCCCTGCTGGATCACGAACGCGCAGCTGCGCTCACCGAGATACTCGTCAGGAATGGAGACCACGGCGGCGTCGAACACGCCGGGGTGGGCCAGCAGGTGATCTTCAATCTCCTCGGCGGAGATCTTCTCGCCCGCGCGGTTGATGTGGTCACCGGCGCGGCCCTGCACCACCAGATAGCCACCGGCCAGCTGCTGCACGCGGTCACCGGTTCGGTAGAAACCGTCGTCGGTGAACGAGCGCGCGTTGGCCACCGCATCGTTGTGATAGCCACGGATGGTGTACGGGCCACGGGTCAGCAGATGGCCCACTTCGCCTTCGGCCACCGGCTGGTCGTGGTCATCGACCACGCGCACTTCGTCGTCCGGACTGATCGGACGGCCCTGGCAGGCCACGATCAGTTCCTCCGGATCATCCAGGCGAGTGTAGTTGACCAGGCCCTCGGCCATGCCGAACACCTGCTGCAAGGTGCAGCCCAGGCCGTCGATCACGCGCCGCGCAGCTTCCGGCACCAGCTTGGCGCCGCCCACCTGCAGTACCTGCAGGCTGGACAGATCGTGCGGAGTGGTTGCCGCCGACTGCGCCCACAGCAGCGCCAGCGGCGGCACCAGTCCGCAGCAGGTCACCTGTTCGCGGGCGATCAGCGGGAAGGCCGCATCCGGGCCGGGACCGGGGCTGAGCACCACGCGGGCGCCGGCATACAGCGCACCGAAGAAGCCGGGCGAACTCATCGGGAAGTTGTGCGCGGCCGGCAGCGCGACCAGGTAGACGCTGTCGCGGTCGATGCCGCAGAGGTCATTGCTGGCGCGGAACGAGTAGATGTAGTCGTCGTGCGTGCGCGGGATCAGCTTGGACAGGCCGGTGCTGCCACCGGAGATCTGCAGGAACGCCACCGACTGCGGGTCCGGGTCGGCCGGCAGCTCGCTGCGATCGCCCTGCAGCGCCTGCAGCGCGGTGAACTCCGCCGCATCGCCATCGATGACCACGTGGCGCAGCGCCGGCACCTCGGCCTGCAGCGCCCGCGCCAGTCCGCGATGATCAAAGCCATCGTGCAGGTCGGCAGTGATGTAGGCACTGGCCTCGGCCTTGTTCGCGAAGTGCACCAGCTCGGTGATGCGATGCGCAGGCAGTGCGTACACCGGCACCAGTCCGGCCCGGAACAGGCCACAGATCGTAGTGATGAAGCCGGCGGTGTTGCCCAGCTGCACCAGCACCCGCTCACCGGGCTGCAGGCCGAGTGCCAGCAGGCCCGCGCCGATGCGTCCGGCCTCATGCCACAGCTGCGCGTAGCTCAGGCGGATATCACCGGCGACCACCGCGATGTCATCCGCATAGCGTTCCGCGCGCTCGCGCAGGAACGCCGGGAAGGTCTCGCCCCGCCAGTGGCCGGCCTCGCGATAGCGCGCCATCAGTTCATCAGGCCACACCTGCTGCAGTGGCAGGCGGGAGGAATCAGTGGAGGTAGTCATGCGGCAGGCTCGATGACGGGCGCGGATTCCTGGACACCCAGCGCGTTCAACAGGGCAGCGAACTTCGCCGCGGTTTCGGCCACCTCGGCCTCGGGTTCCGATTCGGCGACGATGCCGGCACCGGCATACAGGCGCAGCTGCGTGCCCTGCAGGCGTGCGCAGCGGATCGCCACGTACCAGTCGCCGTCACCCTGCGCATCCAGCCAGCCCACGGCGCCGGCGTAGAAGCCGCGCGGCACCGGTTCCAGTTCGCGGATGCGCTGCAGTGCCGCCAGCCGCGGCGTACCGCAGACCGCCGGCGTGGGGTGCAGCTGTGCCAGCAGTTCGGCGGCAGACGTCTGCGGATCCTTCAGGGTGGCATGGATCCGGGTGCCCAGGTGCCACATGCTGGCGGTGGCATGCAGCACCGGCCGTGGCTGTGCATCGATGTGGCTGCAGTACGGTGCCAGGCCCTCGACGATGGCGTCCACCACATGGCGATGCTCGTCATGGTCCTTGGTCGAGGCCAGCAGCGCCTGCGCGGCACGCTCGTCCTCGGCAGCATCGGCGCTGCGGCGTGCTGAACCGGCGAGCGGATGCGACAGCAGTTCGGCACCGCGCTTGCGCAGCAGCAGTTCCGGGGTTGCCCCCACCAGCCACGCCGGCGCCTGGCCCAGCTCCACCGGCAACGGCACCGCGTAGGTCGCCACCGACGGATCCGCGCCCAGGCGCGCCAGCAGCACGTCCGGCGACAGCGCCTGGCGGGTGCGTGCCAACAGGCTGCGCGCCAGCACCACCTTGTGCAGGTTCTGCTCGGGCGCACGCAGGACCTGCACCGCCGCGGCAACCGCTGACGCATAGTCCTGTGGCGCAGGCTCGGCCCGCAGGGCGCCGTCCAGCGGCGGTGCGGCCTGCGGTTGCAATGCCAGCGCAGGCAACAGGCGCTCGGGCTGGTACAACGCATCGTCCGCACGCGGTTCGAACGGCACCGCGCCGACCAGCAGCCCCGGGCCGCCACGCTGCTGGGCAAAGAACTCCGAAACGCGCTCTGCCAGCGTCGCCAGTGCACCGACCGGCAGCGCGGCGCGGCACCCGCGTGCGTGCACGTGCTGGCCCGCATGCTGCAGCAGGAACAGCGACGCGTCGTCGGTGTTCTCCTGCGGCGCTGGCGCAGCCTCCGGCCACGCGCCCTGCATCAGGGAATCGTTCATGGGGTCTCCTTCATCCGATGCGCTGCGGCCAGCGCGCACAGCAACAGCAGCAGCGCGCCGACCAGCAGGTAAGGCAGGCTTGGCCCGCCGCGATACAACAGCGTGCCGAGCATCGGCCCGGCCACCATGCCCAGCCCCTGCGCGGCCGCCACCGTGCCGGCCGCGGCGCCCTGCTCGTGCGCCTCCACCGCATCGGCGGCCAGCGCCTGGAACGAGGGGAATACGAAACCCATGCCGAACGCGGCCAGCGCGTACGCCGCCGGCAACTGCCAGGCCTGCTGCACGCCCGCCACCGAAGCGAAGCCGATGCCGGAAATGAGCGCGCCGAGGACGATCCAGCGGCGTGGATGTACCTCCAGCTTCATCACCAGCGCCTGCGCCAGGATCAGGCCGACGCCGACCGCCGTGAGTGCAATGCCGGCCATGCGCGCGCCCGCCGCTGCATCCAGGCCGAGGCGGTCGATTGCGAAGAAGCCGACCGTCACCTGCGCGATGGTCACCGAGACCATGGCGATGAACGCCGCCAGCTGTGGCAGGCGCAGGCGCGGGTCGAGACGGCTCATCGGCTGGCGGCGTTGCGCAGAAGCGCTCTCCACCGGCGGCGTGGCCGGCAGCCGCCAGGCCAGCAATGCCAGCGCAAGCAGCGGCAACAGTGCGGCCACATACAGCGCCAGCGACAGATTCGTATAGGCCAGCCAGCCAGCGGCGGCCGGGCCAAGCACCATGCCCAGCGCGTTGGCGCTGCCCAGGCGGGCGAGGAATTTCGCACGCTGCCCGGTCGGTGCCTTGTCGGCGATCAGCGCGGCAGCGGTAGGAGGCACCGCGGCGTAGAACAGGCCGATCAGGCCACGCGCACCGACCAGCACGAGCACCGATACCAACACAGGCGGCACCGCCTGCAGGGCCACGTCGATGAACACCGCCAGCGCGATGTAGACCACGGTGTAGGCACTCATCGCCAGCATCAGCACGCGCTTGCGGCCGATGCGGTCGCTGAGCTGGCCCCACGGGCGCGCGGCCAGCATCCACAACACACCGGCGGCGGTGACCGAGAGGCCGGCATGCCACTCGGACAAACCGAGCATGCGGACCACCGGGCCGATCACGGCGACGAAGGACATCATCGCCATGGTGCCGATCAGGGCAGCCAACACCAGCGCCGGCAAGCCGGGAACGACGGGACGTGCGTGCATGAAACACCAGCCGTAACAGGAAAGGATGGCCGGGCGCGTCTGTACGCCCCCGCCCGGCATCAGTCCTGCTCAGGGCCCGACGCCATCCTTAAATGATAACGGCTCGTATTTGCATTTGATACCCATTCTCTTGAATGGGCATGCAACAGTGGGTTCAGCGCATTGCACGCAGGCCCAGCAGACCACGGCGCTTGAACCACCACTCCAGCGGCAGCGTCACCAGCGGCGGGATCGCCGCCAGCAGGGCCAGGGCACTGGCCCACCA
>NZ_JASJSQ010000098.1:0-18954 GCF_030236855.1 Stenotrophomonas maltophilia group sp. Smal13 | reverse complement strand
GTTCGCGGCGCCCTGCGCGATCGCAATCTCCGCGCTGCCTGCGGCCTGCAGCAGGGCCCGCCGTGGCGCCAGCGCGCCGCCTGCCATCAACAGGCGCAGCAGCGCCTCGTCAGCTTGGTTGGTCATCTCCCCACTATCGAGCGCATACAACAAAGGCGCCCTAGGGCGCCTTCGCATGTGGCTGTCAGGTTTTGCCGGAGGTGCCTGCCGGCCAGCGGCCGGCACTACCTGCAGTGCCCGGGCAACCCGGGACTGGTTACTTCGCGTCCGGGTGCAGTGCGTTGAACCCCACGCGCACCGGCTTCACGCCCTGCATCACCAGCGCGTAGCTGACGTTGTCGAAGGTACGGAACACCATGGCGTGCGCGGCGTATTCGTCCGGCAGCGAAACCCGGCCGGCGCCGGTGCTGAGCGAATCGTCCATGCGCGACGAGGTGGGGTACTTCATGCGGTGCGCCACGTGGCGGCCCGGGCGCCACAGCGAGAACACGGTGCCGTTGTCCACGCCCTGTGCGCGACCTGCGGAAATCGCGATCACATCGCGCGGGCCAGCGGCGGTGAACATGTCGGTGACGGCCAGCACGCGCACATCGACGCCCTCGACACCGGCGGCCGGGACATGGGGGACGAACTGCAGGTCGTACGGCTTGGCCTCGACCGGGACCAGGCGGTCGCCGGCACGCACCTCGCGGCCGCCTTCGTTCTTGTCCAGCACCAGGGTGGACGCCTCGACCTTGCCGCCGGCGACATGGGTGATGGTGCCGGTGGCGACCTGGGCCAGCTCATAGCCGAGTATGCCGCGGCGGTGGTTGGGGGCGTTGTAGGCCCGCCACAGGTTGCCGCTGCCGGGGGTGACGTCGCCGTTGGCGGTCAGGTCCTCGGTCGGCTTGGGCTGGGCGTAGCGCACGGTCGGGCGGACCACGGCCCAGCGCTGGCCCAGCTGGGCATCGGCCAGGCGCACGTAGACCGCACTGCCGCTGGTGACGCGCAGGCGTTCTTCTTCCAGGCCGGCCACGTAGGGTAGCTGCTCGATGCTGTCGACCACGCTCAGCTGCTTCAGGAACGGCTCGACCTGGGCCAGCGGAATGGCATCGATCGGGGTTTCCTGGCGCGGGCCGGGCTTGGCAGCGACGGTCACCCGGTCCAGATAGGCCAGGCTGAGCACGTCACCGGGATAGATCAGGTGCGGATTGGCGATCTGCGGATTGGCCTGCCAGATCTCCGGCCACAGCCACGGCTTCTGCAGGAAACGTGCGGCGATATCCCACAACGTATCCCCTTTTCGGACCACATAGGTGTCCGGGTGCCCGCCATTCACTTCCACGGCGGTAGCATAGGCAGCCACGGTCAGCATCGCCGCGGCGACGACCGTACGAAAACGAAGCAACATAGGTGTGAAGCCCTGATTCCCCAACAGGTCCGCGCACTATAGTCCAGAAACCGGGGCGCAAGGCAAGCGTTGGAGCTAGAATCTGCGACGTATGCCGGCGTGCCGGCCCCCTATCCGGAAACAGCCATGGCCCTTCTCCCCATTCTCGAGTTCCCCGATCCGCGCCTGCGTACCAAGGCTGCGTTGATCGAAGCCGCCGAAGTCACCACGCCGGCCTTCCAGGAACTGATCGACAACATGTTCCTGACCATGTACGACGCCCCGGGCATCGGCCTGGCCGCCACCCAGGTGGACGTGCACAAGCGCTTCATGGTCATCGACGTCAGCGAAGAAAAGAATGAACCGCATGTGTTCATCAACCCGGAAATCGTCGCCAAGGACGGAGGCCGGGTGTATCAGGAGGGCTGCCTGTCGGTTCCGGGCATCTTCGCGGACGTGACCCGCGCCGATACCATCACCGTGAAGTACCTGGACCGCAACGGCCAGGAACAGCAGCTGGAAGCCGGCGAAGTGCTGGCCACCTGCATCCAGCACGAGATGGATCACCTGGACGGCAAGCTGTTCATCGACTATCTGTCGCCGCTCAAGCGCGAGATGGTGCGCAAGAAGCTGGCCAAGCAGCGCAAGCACGTGGCGTGATCGCCAATCCGGGCCGCCCTTCGGGTGGCCCGTGCCTGCGCGACGCGCGCGGGCTGTACGGCGCCGGCCGACGGCGCCGTTTTCTTTCCTGCACGAATCCATCCTGCAAGTGGGGTAGCCATGAGGATTGTCTTTGCCGGTACGCCGGAATTCGCGGTGTCGTCGCTGCGCGCGGCTGCGCGCCACCATGAGGTCGTGGCCGTCTACACCCAGCCTGATCGTCCGGCCGGCCGTGGCCGTGGCCTGGCGCCGTCGCCGGTCAAGCTTGAAGCCGTGGCCCGTGGCATTCCGGTCTACCAGCCCGAATCGCTGAAGGATGAAGCCGCCCAGCAGCAGCTGCGCGACCTGCAGCCGGACCTGATGGTGGTGGTGGCCTATGGCCTGATCCTGCCGAAGGCGGTGCTGGCCATTCCGACCCATGGCTGCTGGAACGTGCATGCCTCGCTGCTGCCGCGCTGGCGCGGCGCCGCGCCGATCCAGCGTGCGATCCAGGCCGGCGATGCGAAGACCGGCGTCTGCCTGATGCAGATGGAGGCCGGCCTGGATACCGGCCCGGTGCTGCTGCACCAGGAGCTGCCGATCGCGGCCACCGATACCGGTGGCCAGCTGCATGACAAGCTGGCGGAACTGGGCGCGCAGGTGCTGTCCGACGGCCTGGGCCTGCTGCGGGCCGGCATCAAGCCGATCGCGCGGCCGCAGCCGGAGCAGGGCGTGACCTACGCGCACAAGCTGGACAAGGCCGAGGCCCGTCTGGACTGGGCGCTGGATGCAGGGGCGCTGGCACGCACCGTGCGCGCCTTCAATCCGTGGCCGATCGCTGAAGCGACGCTGGCTGGCGAGCGGGTGCGCATCCATGGCGCGGTGGCGCTGGATGAGGCCCACGGCCAGGCGCCAGGCACGGTGCTGGCGGCCAGCCGCGATGGCATCGACATCGCCTGTGGCCAGGGCGCACTGCGCCTGCGTGTGCTGCAGCGGGAAGGTGGCAAGGCGATTACTGCGGCCGACTACCTCAACGCCCGCCGCGATCTGCGCGTGGGGGCATAAGCGGTGTCGAAGCAGAACGATTTCTCCGTCGCCAAGGCGGCGCCGGGCGCGGCCACGCGCATGCTGGCCGCACGTGTGCTGGCACAGGTGTTCACCCGTGGCCGTTCGCTGAAGGCCGAACTGGCCTGGGCGCTGCCGAAGCTGGCCGACAGCCGCGACCGCGCGCTGCTGGAAGCCCTGTGTTTCGCCGTCCTGCGCCGCCGCAGCACCTATGACGCGGCGCTGCAGTCGTGGATGCAGAAGCCGCTGTCGGCGCGTGATGCCGATCTGCGCACGCTGCTGATGGTCGGGTTCGCCCAGCTGGACGTGCTGGAGCTGCCGGCGCACGCGGCGCTGTCGGCCACCGTCGATGCCGCGCGTGCACTGGGCCGTGAGCGCCAGGCGGGCCTGGTCAATGCGATCCTGCGCCGCGCGCAGCGCGAAGGTTTCCCGGAGCAGCCAGCGCGCGATGCCTTCCCGGAATGGCTGGCCGATGCGGTGGAACGCGATTGGCCGGCACAGGCCGACGCGATCTTCAGCGCCAGCCTGCAACCGGCGCCACTGTGGCTGCGCGCCAACCGCCAGCAGGGCGGTCGTGACAAGGCACTGGCCGCGCTGGCCGAAGCCGGCATTGCCGCAGAAGCCAGTCCGCTCAGTGCCGACGCGTTGCGCCTGGCCTCTCCGGTTGCCGTGAATCAGCTGCCCGGCTTCGCCGAGGGCGCGATCTCGGTGCAGGACCTGTCGGCGCAGTGTGCCGCCGATGCGCTGGCCCCGATGGCCGGTGCCCGCGTGCTGGACGCTTGTGCGGCACCCGGCGGCAAGTCGGCGCATCTGCTCGAGCGCGACCCCAGCCTGCGCCTGCTGGCGCTGGATATCGACGCGCGCCGCCTGGCCCGTGCACGCGATACCTACATCCGTACCGGCGTGGGCGAGCATGCGCAGACCCTGGCGGCAGATGCCAGTGATCCGGGCGCCTGGTGGGATGGCGTGCCGTTCGACGCGATCCTGCTTGATGCGCCGTGCTCGGCGACCGGCGTGATCCGCCGCCAGCCGGATGTGATGTTCCACCGTCGCGCCGAAGACATCGATGCACTGGTCGGCGTGCAGGCGCGCCTGCTGGAAGCCTGCTGGTCGATGCTGCGCCCGGGCGGCGTTCTGTTGTATGCCACCTGTTCGATCCTGCGCGCCGAGAACATCGATCAGGTGCGCGCGTTCCTGAAGTGGCATCCGGATGCCGTGGCGCAGCCGCTGGGCGATGCATTCGGCGTGGATTGCGAAGGGGTGGCGCGCCAGCGGCTGCCGGGTGAAAACGATGCTGACGGTTTCTTCTACGCGCGTCTGTTATAAGCAGCCTGACCCCCGCTGCCGTTTCGAGTCCCATGCTGAAAGCCCACGCGTCGCGCCAGACGTGGTTGTTGGTGGTGATGGCCCTGCTGGTGCTGGGGGCCGGCCTGGGCCTCCGTGATCCATGGCCCTCGGATGAGCCACGTTTCGCGCTGGTGGCCAAGCAGATGGTCGACAGTGGCTACTGGTTGTTCCCGCATCGCGGCCCCGAGCTGTATTCGGACAAGCCGCCGATGCTGATGTGGTTGCAGGCGGCGATGTACAGCCTGGTCGGCCACTGGCGGGTGGCGTTCCTGCTGCCCTCGCTGCTGGCCGCGCTGGGCACGCTGTGGTGCGTGGTCGATCTCGGCCGCCGCCTGTGGACGCGGCAGGTGGGGCTGTACGCGGGCTGGGCACTGCTGTTCGCGCTGCACTTCACCTTCCAGGCGAAGAAGGCGCAGATCGATCCGCTGGTGGTGCTGTTCATCACCCTGGCCAACTACGGCCTGCTGCGCCATCTGCTGTTGGGTCCGGCCTGGCGCTGGTGGTGGCTGGGCTGGTTCTTTGCCGGCATCGGTGTGATCACCAAGGGCGTAGGCGTGCTGGCGCTGATGATGATCGCGCCGGCGGCAGTCGCATCCGTGCTGCACTGGCCACGGGTACGCCTGCACGTGCGCGACCTGCGTTTCTGGCTGGCACCGTTGGCCTTCCTGCTGGCGGTGTCGTTGTGGCTGGCGCCGATGCTGCTGGCAGGCTTCGCCACCGGTTCGGAGCCGTACCGCGCCTACATGGACGACATCCTGTTCCGGCAGACCGCGCGACGCTATACGCAGTCCTGGGACCATCACCAGCCGTGGTGGTACTTCCTGGCGATCATGCCGTCGATGTGGATTCCCGCGTTCCTGCTGCTGCCCTGGGCGCTTCCGGCCTGGTTCCGGCGGCTGCGCCGGCGCGATGCGCGCTACCTGCTGCCGTTGGCCTGGTGGCTGCTGGTCGTGCTGTTCTTCTCCCTTCCGCACGGCAAGCGCGACGTCTACATCCTGCCGGCATTGCCAATGTTCTGCCTGGCGTTGGCGCCGTTGCTGCCCGGGTTGCTGAGGCGGCGCGATGTGCAGCGCGTGCTGGGCGCATTCACCGCGTTGCTGGCACTGGCGCTGGGGCTGGTCGGTGCGCTGGCGCTGCTGGGTGATCCGGATTTCGAAGTGCGCCTTACCCATGGCCGCGGGTTGCTTCCCGGTGCCACCGATGCGCTGGCCTGGGGGGCGCTGGCGATGGCGGTCTGGTCGGCCTTGAGCCTGTGGGTGTGCGGGCGCCAGCGTCGGCACGTTGCCCTGGTCTCTACCCTGGCAGGAGTCTGGGTGCTGTACAGCCTGGTCGGTTATCCGGTGTTGAACGACTCCAGCTCGGCCCGTGGCCTGATGCGTGAAGTGAGTGCACGCATCGGCCCGCAGGCCGAGCTGGGACTGGTGGCATGGAAAGAGCAGAACCTGCTGATGGCCGATCGCCCGGCGGCCACCTTTGGATTCGAAGCACGTTGGCATCAACAGCTGCAGGCGGCCGTGCGCTGGCAGCGGCTGGTTCCGCAGCGACGCTGGCTGCTGGTGAACGAGGATGCGATGCAGGCCTGCATCGATCGTGCGCGGGCCGAGATGGCGGGCATTTCCAATCGTCGCCGCTGGTGGCTGGTGCCTGCCGATGCGGTCGCCGGCGACTGCCGGCCGTCAGTGGCGGAACTCGAGCACGAGCGCCGCCTGCAGGGGCCCGGCATCACCGATTGAGCGTTCGGGGAGCGTGGCTCAGGTGTTGGCCAGGGCGGCGTGGTAGCTGGCCAGCGTGGCGTCGGCGAATGTCTGCAGGCCGAACTCCCGCTGTGCATGGCGGCGTGCTGCGCGGCCCTGTTCCGGCAGCGCATCGCGCTGTGCGTACAGCGCCTGTACCTGGGCGGCGATGGCGTCGATGTCGCGTGTGGCAACCACCCAGCCATCGACGCCTTGTTCGATGTTCTCCGGCAGGCCCGCGTAGTCGCTGACCAGCATCGGCTTGGCGCTGGCCATCATCTCGCGGCAGGCGAAGGAGATCGTCTCGACGTCATGGGACAGTACGAAACCAGCATCGCCGGCCGCGATCAGGACACGGGTATCGGCCAGCAGGCCGGTGAAGTGCACCTGCGCGGCCACCTCGCCCAGCGCCTGCACCTGTTCGCGCTGCTGCGCGCTGGGCAGGTGGCCGGCCACGGCCATGTGCACATGCGGACGCACCGCATCGGGCAGCCGTGCGATGGCCCGGGCCAGGTCGATCCAGCCCTTGTAATCGTCGGTGCCGGCGTTGCTGACCAGCACCAGCGCCTGTGGATCCTGCGTCCACTGCTGGCGCAGCGCGCTGCCGGTGCCGGCCGGCTGCGGTGAGTAGCGCTCCAGGTCAACGCCATTGCGGACCACGTCGATCGGGCAGCGACGGTACGGGCCCTGTTCCAGCAGGCGCTTGGTGTCGGCTGAGACCGCGATCAGCCGATCGGTGGCCCAGCGTGCGCGCACCGCATTGCCAAAGGTATTGGTGGGTTTGCTGTTGTGCTTGGTCAGCACGATCGGCGGGCGGCGCATGCCCAGCAGCCCCTGCATCACGAAGCGGTGGTCGCGTGCACCGTTGACATGGATCAGGTCGATGCCTTCATCGTGCACCAGCCTGCGCAGCGCGCGCTGTTCGGCCAGCTGCCGGGGCAGCGTTGGCAGGCCGCTGCCGAACGCAATCGGCAGTGTGCGGGCAATGCCTTCATCGGCCATGGTCCGCAGCAGGCGGCTGTCGGCCGGCGCGGCGACGTGGAGCGTGTGCTGGCCGTGCAGCGCACGCGCCAGCGAGACGATGTACGTGGTGTGGCCGCCACCGTCGCCGTAGTGGAAGTTGGTGTACAGGATTTTCATGGGGGGTCTTCAGGCAACGCCCACGCAGTGTGACACAGCGTGGTCAAGGCTGGTCCGCGGAAGGTGCCGGGTCGGCCACCGCCTGTCCATTGCCCAGCATCCACAGCATGATGGTCTTCTGCCGCACGTAGTTGGCGCGGACGTAGGCGTAGACCAGACCATGCCAGCCGTCGCGGAAGCCGCCACGGAACAGGAAGCCGCGCCAGAACCGCCAGGCCGGCGCCAGCACCAGCTTGCCCAGCGTGGCCCGCTTGCCGCGTGCGAACTCGTGCTCGGCCATCATCCGCGCGTACTTCTCGGTCTTGGCCAGCTGCTGCTGCAATGACCGGTACGGATAGTGGATCAGGTCGCCGCGCAGGGTGCCCACACTGCCGTCGACACTGGCCGCCTCGTGGATCTCGCGCTTGCCGCGCCAGCCGCCGCGGCGGCGGTCGAACAGGCGCATCACCCGGTCCGGGTAGGCATTGCCATGGCGCAGGAACTTCCCGAAGTACTCCGAGAGGCGGGCGAAGCGATAGCCGGCCTGGCCGCCGAAGCCACCGTCGCGGGCCTGCTCGATGGCCGTGCGCAGTTCGGGGCTGATGCGCTCGTCGGCGTCCAGGCACAGCACCCAGTCGTGGCTGGCCTGCTCGACGCAGAACGCCTTCTGGCTGCGGAAGCCCTCGAACCGGCGCTGCAGCACGCGGGCACCGGCGGACTCGGCGATGGCTACGGTGGCATCGGTGGACTGCGAGTCCACCACCACGATCTCATCGCAGAAGGCCAGCGAGGCCAGGCAGTCGCCGATGCGCCCGGCCTCGTTGAACGCGATAATGCACGCCGAGATGCGAGGCCGTTCGATGGGAGCGGTCGAGGAGGACATGATGGCCGGGTACCTGTTGTTTGCGACGGAGCGCTATGCGCTGCCTATTCTCGCCCCGTTGGCGCAGGCCTTGCACGCGTCCGGGCAGGAGGTGGCGGCCTGGTTCGAGGACGGCGCGGCCGGCAGCAGCCTGCCGGGGGTGCCCAACGTGGGCCTGAAGCAGGCCCTGGCAATGCGTCCGCGGGCGGTGTTCAGCGCGGCCAACTGGGTGCCGACCTTCCTTTCGGGGGCCAAGGTGCAGCTGTTCCATGGCTTCAACGTGGAGAAGCGGGACAGTGCGCGCGGCCACTTCCGGGTGCGCGGCATGTTCGACCTGTACTGCACGCAGGGGCCGGCCACGACCGCACCGTTCCGCGAGATCGCCAGCCTGCAGGGCCACTTCGCCGTGGCCGAGACTGGCTGGCCGAAGCTGGACCCGCTGTTCCGCGATGACGGAGGCGAGAGTTCCGCGCTGCGCGCACCGGCCGGTGACCGCCCGGTGATCCTGTTCGGTTCCACCTTCACCGAGCGGCTCAGCGCGGCTCCGCACCTGCATGCGCAGATCGCCGCTGATATCGCCGCCGGTGACCACTACTGGCTGCTGACCCTGCACCCGAAGTGCCCACCGGAACTGTTCGAACGCTACCGCGCGCTGGCCGGTGCCAATGCCCGCTTCATCGAGCCGGAGCAGGTGATGGCCGCGCAGCGTGCCGCCGATGTGCTGGTGTCGGACACCTCATCGATCGTTTCGGAGTTCATCGTGCAGCACAAGCCGGTGGTGACCTTCCGCAACCGCGTGCCGAAGCCGCACATGATCGACTTCGATGATCCTGCGCAGCTGCAGGCGATGCTGCAGCGCGCGCTGCACCCGGACGCCGCGCTGCAGGCGGAAATCGTGCGCTACGCCGATGCCATCCACCCTTACCGCGATGGCCGCTCCAGTGAACGGGTGATCGCGGCCACCGAGGATTTCCTGTCCGGTGAAATGGGTGCGTTGCGGCGCAAGCCATTCGGCAGCTGGGTGCGCGATCTGCAGATCCGCAAGGACCTGGGGTATTGGGGCCCGTCGCAGCGCTGATGCCTCGCTGACCACGCTCGCGGTAGTGCCGGCCGCTGGCCGGCAACCTCGGGAATGGCGGCAGTTGCCGGCCGGCGATCGGCACGACCTGTAGTGCTTACCAGCGCAGCTTGCGCCGCGCCAGCGCCGCCGCCAGTTGCTCCATCACGTGTTGCGCCTGCGCCTGCGGCAGATGATGCAGCGTCAGCGCCACATCACCATGCGCGCCGGCGGTATCCAGCTGCAGGCTGCTGGTGCCCAGCAGTTTGTCCAGCGGCGAGCGTTGCAGGCGCAGGCCCTGCACCTTGTCCAGCTCGGCCCAGCGCCACCAGCGCTTCCACCAGCCGCCGCGCACCGCCACATAGTGTTCGTCCAGGTACCAGCCCATGCGTGCCATCTGCCGGTGCGCGACCAGCAGCGCCACCGGTAGCCACGCCAGCACCAGCAGGCCCCATGGGCCCCAGCGCCAGTACGCGGCCGCAGCCAGCAGCGGCACCAGCACCAGTGCGCCCAGGCACAGCCGCCACCAGCCGCGCTGCGGAATGGACTGCCATTGCAGCGGAGGCCACTGCAGCTGCGGCAGCAGGTGCTGCACCAGCTGCTCACAACGTGTACTGGACGCCAGCGGCGCGAGTTCGCGCAGGGCGCGGTCCTCATCGCGCGCGGGGCCACCGGCGGCACTGTCGATGCGCAGCTGACGCAGCCCGAACCAGCGCTGCAAAGTACCTTCGCGCAGCGTCCAGGCCTGGATGCGCCGGCGCGCCACGCTGCTGCGGGTGCGGCTGAGCAGGCCGGCCGATACGGTCAGGCGTCGGTCCTGCTCGCTGAGGGTGAAGCCGTGGTAGCGCAGCAGCGTCAGCACCACCGACAGCACGCGCAGCGCCAGCCAGCCCAGCAGCAGCGCGGCAGCCAGCAGCAGAAACGCGCCGGTCACGCCGGGGTGCAGATGGCTGGCGTAGCCAAAGGCTTCGCGTCCACCGCGCTGGAGGGCATCGTCCATCACCGGCCGTGGCACGGTCTGGAACAGCACGCCGAACGCGGCGATCGCCAGCGCCCAGCCGCGGTTGGAGAGCAGGCCCATGCGTACCACGTCCCAGCTCGACAGGCGCAGCAGTACCTGCTCGTTCTCAGTCGCGGTGCTGGCAACCGGGTCGGGCTCAGTGATGCCGGCGGCCTGCGGCGCCTGCCCGCGCTGGCGGACCAGCCGTTCCAGCGCCAGCGCCTGGTCCAGCTTCAGCACCCGCATCTCCGCTTCCGGGCGCACGCCACCGGCCGATTCCAGGCGCAGCTCGGCCACACCAAACAGACGGTGCAGCGGGTTCTGTCGCACCTCCACGTTGTGGATGCGCGCGAACGGAATCTCGCGCCGGTTGCGCGCGAGCAGACCGCTGCGCACGGTGATCGCATCACTGCCGATACGGTAGCGGTAGCTGAGGTACTGCAGCACCGACACCAGTACCAGTGCGGCAATTGCCGTCAGCGGAATCAGCTGCGCCCACATCGGGTCGCGGTCGCCGCGCTGGCCGAACACCAGCAGTGCGACCAGCGGCAGGAAGTAATGGCGCAACTGCATCAACAGTACGAACAACCACGACCACGGATGCAGGCGGTGGTCCTCGCCACCGGCGGGCAGTGCTGCAGGCAGAGGCGGTGGCAGGCTCACAGGGCGTCGGCGTCCTGGTCGAGCTGGTGGGACAGGGTATCGCGCAGGCGCTCGGCATCCGCCTCGTCCAGGCCGCTGACGGTCACTGCGCTCATGCGGGTTCCGGCGGTGTGCACGATCAGCGTGGCCAGGCCGGCACGGCGTTCCAGTGGGCCGCGGCGCAGGTCCAGGTGCTGCACGCGCGAAATGGGGATGCGCGTTTCCAGCTGCCACATCAGGTCGCGGCGCAGGCCCAGCCCTTGGGCATCCAGCCGCCAGCGGGTGCGGACCAGGCGCCGGCGGCCGAGCCAGGCGCCGAAGACGATGCCGATCAGCAGCCCAAGGGCGGCCGTCCACAGGCCGCCGGGCAGGTCGAAGAACCACGCGGCTGCGGCCAGCGGCAGGCCCGGCACAAACAGGCCGCCGAAGGCACCTTCCAGTGCGGCCAGCCGCGCGGCGCGGCGCGGCAGCGACTGCCAGGCATCGGTGGTCGGAGCAGTAAGGGGAACGTCGGTCACGCGGGCTCCGTCAGGTGGCAGGGCGGGCGGTGGCGGCCGTGGCCGCACCGCGCAGACGGTAGCAGGTCGGCTGCGTTACTGGGCAGCCTGGATCAGCGCGTCCACATCCAGCATGTGGCCGGCACGATCAGCCTTGGTGCGCAGGTAGTGCTCGTTCTCGGCGGTGATCTCGCCGGTGACCGGAATGCAGTCCAGCACCTCGATGCCAGCGTTGCGCAGGCGCTGCGCCTTGGTCGGGTTGTTGCTGAGCAGGGCCACGCGCGAAATGCCCAGGCCGCGCAGCATCGCCACCGCGCTGCCGTAGCGCCGTTCGTCGGCGCCGAAGCCGAGCTGTGCATCGGCATCGATGGTGTCCAGGCCGTCATGCTGGTAGCCGTAGGCACGCATCTTGGCCGCGATGCCGGTACCGCGGCCTTCCTGGTCCAGGTACAGCAGCACGCCGCCGCCCAGTTCCTTCAGCTTGCGCAGGCCGCGCCGCAGCTGGTCGCCGCAGTCGCACTTGAGCGAACCGAACAGGTCGCCGGTCAGGCACGAGGAGTGCACGCGTACCGGTACCACCGCCGACAGATCCGGTTCGCCGACGATGATCGCGACCTGGTCACGCTGGGCGACGCCACCACGGAACACCGCGAACGTGGTCATGCCGACATCGCGCAGCGGTACCGGCGAACGCGCCACCAGTTCGTAGTCATGCGCGGCATGTGCTGCGCCCTCGGCCAGGTCGCACAGCGCAACCTCGGCCGCGCCATCGAAGGTGTGGTCTTCGGCGTCCAGGCGCACCGCCACCATCGCCGGCAGCAACAGGCCGAGGCGGGCCAGTTCCACCGCGCCTGCATCGAAGGCGTCACCGGCGCTCCAGCCGTCCGGCATCGGGCCCGGTTCACGCAGGTAGCCCAGCGAGGGCAGGGCATCGAAGGCAACACCGGCCAGCGGCAGGCGCGCACCTTGCGGGGCCTCCACGCCAAGCACGCGGGCGCGGGTGGCGGTCAGGAACAGGTAATGGCGCTCGCGGGCGGCATTGGCGAAGGCAGCGAAGCTGCTGGCCGTGGCGCTGTCCAGCGCGATCACCGCCAGGCGCTGGCCCTGGCCATCGTGGAGCAGCACCGGGCGACCGGCACGCAGTTCGGCCACCGCGCGCTCGCAGCGGATCGCGGCCGGATCGCCGAACAGGGAAGAAGCAGCAGACATGGCAGGACCGGGGGAGTCGGACATCGCAGTCTCTATGGGGGCGCCGGCGTCGTATTCAACGTGGTGCGGCCGCCGGTCGCAGGGGCCGGATGGGCCTGGGTGCGGCGGCCGTCAGTGCGGATGCTCTTCGGTCGCGTACGGGTCTTCCTCGCCGCTGCCCGGTGGCCGCAGCGTATAGCGCTTGTAGGTCCACTGGTACTGCGCCGGATCGCGGCGCGCAATGCGCTCGATGCCGGCATTGAGCGCGGTGGCGGCCACCTGCGGGTCGGGGTCGGCCACGGCGGGGTCGGTCGGTTCGATGTGCAGGGCGAATTCCATGTCCGGGCCGATGCGCTCGCACCAGCCATACAGCACGGTGGCGCCGGTGCGCTCGGCCAGCCGGTTGACCAGGGTCATGGTCAGCGCCTGCACGCCGAAGAACGGCACGAACACGCCATCGCCGGCCTTGGGCTGCTGGTCGGGCAGGATGCCGGTGGCGCCGCCGTCCTTGAGCACCTTGAACAGCTGGCGCACGGCCGGGCCTTCGGCGCGCACCTGCTGTACGTTCTGGCCGCCCCGCACCAGCTGCAGGAAGGCATCGCTGGCCTCGTCCTCCGGTGGCTTGTAGACGATGGCGATCTGCCCGCGCGAGGCCAGCCACTGGTTCAGCAGCTCCCAGTTGCCGAAGTGCGGTGCGGCCACGATCACGCCCTTGCCGCTGGCCAGGGCCGCGTCGTACAGGGCCTCGCCGTGGCGCTGCTTCAGATGCAGGCGCAGGTTGTCCGCCGGCGCCTGGCTCCACAGGCGCAGGGTCTCGATGGCCTGCAGGGCGGTGGAGCGCAGCAGCTCCCGGTGCAGGCGGTCGCGCGTGGCGCGGTCCAGGTCCGGGTAGGCCAGCTCCAGGTTGCGTCGGGTGACGCGGCTCTCGCGGGCGTTGAGACTGATCCAGGTCCAGGACAGGGCACGGGCGATTCCCCGCAGCAGCGGCCAGGGCAGGCGGGCGAACAGGGTGGTGGCGCGGTAGACCAGCCGGGCTTTGCGTTGCGGATTCATCTGCGCCAGTTTAGCCAAGGGCGCTGCTATCGTGGCCGGCCCCGTTCATTGGAGCCCACGATGCTCGTCCTTATCCAGCGTGTCAGCCAGGCTGCCGTCCACGTCGACGACGAAGCGGTCGGCCAGATTGGTCCGGGCCTGCTGGCGCTGGTGGGCATGGAACCGGGCGATACCGAGGCCCAGCTGCGGCGCATGGCCGAGCGCCTGCTGGGTTACCGGGTGTTCGCCGACGAGGCCGGGAAGATGAACCGGTCGCTGCGCGACACCGGCGGCGGCCTGCTGCTGGTCAGCCAGTTCACCCTGGCGGCCGATACCCGTTCGGGCATGCGGCCCAGCTTCACCAGCGCCGCACCGCCGGACGAGGCTGAACGCGGGTTCAATCGATTTGTCGAGATCTGTCGTGAAAATCACGCGCCAGGGGTGGAAACGGGCCGATTTGGTGCCCATATGGTCGTCAGCCTGGTCAATGACGGTCCCGTGACCTTCCTTCTCAGGCCCTGAGCCTGCGGGACCACCGCCCGGCAGGCGGGGCCCCGGGCTGGTATAATGCTACGTTCCCTATTTCTCCCTAGCCGGTGGCGCGAGCACTACATGGCCAACGAACGTCCTGCCCAATCCGAAATCAAGCAACTGATCAGCAAGGGCCTGGAACAGGGCTACCTGACCTACGCCGAAGTCAATGACCATCTGCCGGACGACATGGTCGACCCGGAACAGATCGAAGACATCATCGGCATGATCAACGGCATGGGCATCGATGTCCATGAAGTTGCGCCGGATGTGGAAACCCTGCTTCTCAACGATGGCAACACCGGTAACCGCGAAGTCGATGACACCGCGGCCGAAGAAGCTGCCGCCGCGCTGAGCGCGCTCGACACCGAAGGTGGCCGTACCACCGACCCGGTGCGCATGTACATGCGCGAAATGGGCACCGTCGAGCTGCTGACCCGCGAAGGCGAAATCGCCATTGCCAAGCGCATCGAGGAAGGCCTTTCGCAGGTCCAGGCCGCCCTGGGCCAGTTCCCGGTCTCGGTCGAGTCGCTGCTGACCGACTACGAAGCCCACAAGGAAGGCAAGAAGCGCCTGGCCGAAGTGATCGTTGGCTTCAACGACCTGGCCGACGAAGAGCCGGCGCCGCCGGCGGCTGCTGCCGATGACAGCAGCGATGCCGACGCCGAAGGCGACGAGGACGAGGACGATGATGTCGAGGGTGGCGAGGAAGAAGCCGCACCGACCGGTCCGGATCCGGAGGAAGTCGCTGCGCGCATGCAGGCGCTGAGCGATGCCTTCAACGCCTTCAAGAAGGCGGCGACCAAGGGCGACAAGAAGAACCTGCCGCGCCTGCGCGAAGAGATGTCGGCGGTGTTCGTCACCCTGAAGCTGCCGCTGCCGCTGACCGATGTGCTGACCAAGCAGCTGCGCGACACCATGGCGTCGATCAAGGCCCATGAGCGCCGCGTGCTGAACCTGGCCACCGTCACCGCCCGCATGCCGCGCAAGGACTTCATCCGCTCCTGGGAAGGCAACCAGACCAACCTGGAGTGGGTGGAAGACGCACTGAAGCGCAAGCAGAAGTGGTCTTCGGCCCTGCGCGAAGTGAAGGACCAGATCATCGCCGAACAGCAGGCGACGATCGACATCGAGAAGCTGACCCAGCTGGACCTGGAAGAGCTGAAGGAAATCAGCCGCGCCATGGCCTACGGTGAAGCCAAGGCGCGCAAGGCCAAGAAGGAAATGGTCGAGGCCAACCTGCGCCTGGTGATCTCGATCGCCAAGAAGTACACCAATCGCGGCCTGCAGTTCCTCGACCTGATCCAGGAAGGCAACATCGGCCTGATGAAGGCCGTGGACAAGTTCGAGTACCGCCGCGGTTACAAGTTCTCGACCTACGCCACCTGGTGGATCCGCCAGGCGATCACCCGCTCGATCGCCGACCAGGCGCGCACCATCCGTATTCCGGTGCACATGATCGAGACGATCAACAAGTTGAACCGCATTTCCCGCCAGATGCTCCAGCAGTACGGCCGCGAGGCTACGCCGGAGGAGCTGGCCAAGGAAATGGACATGCCGGAAGACAAGATCCGCAAGGTGATGAAGATCGCCAAGGAGCCGATCTCGATGGAAACCCCGATCGGCGACGACGAGGATTCCCATCTGGGCGACTTCATCGAGGACACCAACGTGGAGTCCCCGATCGAGAACACCACCAACATCAATCTGTCTGAAACCGTGCGCGACGTGCTGGCCGGCCTCACCCCGAGGGAAGCCAAGGTGCTGCGCATGCGCTTCGGTATCGACATGAACACAGACCACACCCTTGAGGAAGTCGGCAAGCAGTTCGACGTGACCCGCGAGCGCATCCGCCAGATCGAAGCGAAGGCCCTGCGCAAGCTGCGTCACCCGAGCCGCTCGGAGCAGCTGCGCAGCTTCCTGGATATCGATTGATTTCCAGCGGCTGTTGAAGCGTTGAGAGAAACCCCGCTTCGGCGGGGTTTTTCTTTGCCCACCATATCCCTGCAAAGCCCGGCCCATGCTCGGCTGAGGCTTATGATTACGTAACAAGTAATGTAACGGAAGGCCCGCGTCGAAGCTGGCTCTTCGTGAATATGCCCATTATTTTCAAGCTCATAGGTGCACGGCCGCGCTTGCAGTCCCGCTTTTTTGATGCTAATTACGTAACAAATTTCGTATTACGTAATGCACATGCCACGCGCTCAACGCCCACAGGTACTGGATCTGATCGCTCAGCTGGCCCCCGGCCAGCCGCTACCTGCCGCGGCGCTGGCCGAACGTCTGGGGGTGGACCGGATGGCGCTCAGCCGGCTGGTGGCCGCCAGTGGCCCGCAGGTGGTGCGCATGGGCAGCACCCGGGCAACCGCCTATGCGCTGCGGCGGCCCACCCGGGCCGGCAGCGAATGGCCGCTGTACCGGTTGCGCGAAGATGCGACGCTGGAGGAGCTGGGGCGGGTAATTGCGCTGGTAGGAGGCGGCTTCCACGTCGATGCCGGGCCTGACTGCCCGAACCTGCGACGCGCGCCCGAAGGTGACGTTGCCGCCTTCTTTCCTGACTTGCCGTGGTACCTGGATGACCTGCGACCGCAGGGATTTCTTGGTCGCAGCTTCGCCCATGGCCGTGCGCAGGCGCTCGGCCTGCCGAAGGACCTCAAGAGCTGGCAACCGGACGATGTGTTGATGGCCCTGGTAACCGCTGGCGGGACTGAAGCGGGCGATCTGCTGCTCGGTACCGCCGCCGTGGAGGCGGCGATGGAGACGTTGCAGGTGCCGATCGATCGGGTTGCGGCCGACGATCGTCTTGCACAGTATCGCGAGCGTGCGCGTGCTGCGCTGGACGGAGAGGACGTGGGCTCCTCGCCGGGTGGCGAGCAACCCAAGTTCACCGCCACCGTAGAGGACTACGGCAGGCGCCGCTCGGTCCTGGTCAAGTTCGCGCAGCCCGATGAAGGCGCCGCCGCCCAGCGCTGGAGCGATCTGCTGGTCTGCGAACATCTGGCGCTTGAGGCCCTGCGCGAGTCCGGACAAGCCGCGGCGTCCAGCGAACTGCTGCAGTCGCCCACGCACACCTTCCTGGAAATCGAGCGCTTCGACCGCACGCCCGATCTGCTGGGGCGGCGAGGCCTGGTCTCGCTGCTGTCGCTATCGTCTGCGTTCACCGGCGAGGTCACCCCAGCGTGGCCGGTTGCAGGCGCCGAACTGCGTGATCAAGGCTGGCTGACGGCCGACACCGTGCAGGCGATGGGCCGACGCCATGCGTTCGGGCGGCTGATCGGCAACAGCGACATGCACCACGGCAACATCGCCTTCCACTTCATTGATCGCGGCCCGCTGCCGCTGGCGCCGGTCTACGACATGCTGCCGATGTCGCTGGCGCCGTCAAAGCTGGGCGTGTTGCGCGCGGACGAGCCGCTGTCGCCGGTCGCGCCGCTGGGCAGTGGTGATCTGCAGCATCTGCGCTGGGCGGCACCGGTGGCTGAAGCATTCTGGCAGTGCGTGGCTGTTGACGGGCGGATCCAGTCGCCGGCAATGCGGTCGTTGGCGGGGGCGAACGCCGAGCGGGTGCGGGAGATGGGCGCGCGGTTTGGGTGAGCCAGCTGTTGCGCAAGCCTGGGCGCGTGGCGTTGCGCAGCGATGGCTGAGGGTTTTTCAGTGTGTCTTGGCGCTGGCGGGTAGCCGGTTGAGCGCAGGCTCCACTACACTGTAAAGCTGCGCAGGGCCTATAGCTCAACGGTTAGAGCAGGGGACTCATAATCCGGTTCACCGGGCTTTCCGCTGACCATCTATTGCCCGGAATTCTCGCAGAATACAGCGGTTTTTCAGGGTCTCTACGTCTTTCCTGTCGCCGCTGACATCCGCGAAATGCCGGGTTTTTCCGGCATCCTTACACCGGAATTACACGCGATCAGGCCAATCCATGGCCAGTGCCTTCAGCCCCCCGTTCGCATCTGGTGGAGCATGCCACCGGGCCGGCTCTGCTGGACCATGATCTCCTTCACCTTGACTTCGATCATCCTGCCAAGCGCCTTGGCAGCCTCGTTGCTGTCGCCATTGGTGGTGGTCTGCGTTCCGCTGTCCGTGACGTTCACCGTCGTGTTGACCTGGATGGACGAACCGCCGCTGCCCGACATCGACGACGCTGGCATGCCTGCGGTGATCGGCCGCACCGATCCAGCATCACCAGGAATCAGGTAAGTCTTCCCACCCTGATCGAACAGCTCGGGCCGCCCGCCTTCACCCACCCGGTACATGCTGCCGGCGGCAACCGGGCCGCCGCCGGCGCGGCCACCGGCCATGCTGCCGATGGCGCTACCGAGCTCGTTGATCCAGCTCGAACCCGAGCCGCTGTAGCTCGATGCCCACTTACCAATGGCCTTCAGCGCTTCCGAGGCGGCCAGCTCGGCGGCAATGCGCTGCATGGCCTTGGCGAAGCCCTTGACCATGCCACCCAGCCCGTCCTCGAACGGGTCGAAGAGGAAGTCAGCGAACGCCGTCTGCATGTTCCGGGCTGCCTGGTCTGCGACGGTCTTCATGGTCGAGGTTTTGTCCATCGTGGCGTCGGCCATCTTCTGCAGGCCATCGCCGTACAACGCCGCGTAGTCGTCCTGGGCGTCCTTCACGGCAGCCAGGTTGCGGAGCATCTCGGCCTGAGCATCGCTGAGGGCGCCGTATGCACCGGCCTGAATGTCGAAATTGACCTTGGCGGCCTCGCTCACGTCGCCGTGCAGGGCAATCTCGCGTTCGAGCTGGGCAATGAAGCCCGCGGCCTTCTCGTTGCCGGAGCCATACAGGGCGTCGTAGTCGGCCATCAGCTTTGTTACCGCGTCCTGCTCTTCGCGGACGGCGCCGGCGCGGCTCTTGGTTCCCTTGC
>NZ_JASJSQ010000097.1:580-19084 GCF_030236855.1 Stenotrophomonas maltophilia group sp. Smal13 | reverse complement strand
GAACGCCGTTCCGACAGATCGCAGGAAACTGTCGAAGGCGGGGTGGGTCCGGTTGAGGGGGCGAGAGCGCCATGGATGGCGCGACCGAGGCTACATGGACGTATTCACGCCGTCCCCCGCAACCGGACCCACCCCGCCTCCTCACAGGAAACCCGCTGTTGCTTCGGCTGTTGCTTCTGAGGTTGCCGGCCAGCGGCCGGCACTACCACGGGTGCCGGGCGCAGCCCGGCCGATATCCCCTGCTTGACCGCAGCCGGGGCGCCACGGAGAATTCCGCGACTAATTCTCATTTGCTGTTGCGCAGGATGCGGGCGGCAGCCCTCCAGGCCCTCCTCCTTCGATGTTCAAGAACGTCCTGTTCCAACTGCACTGGCTGCTGGGCATCACCGCCGGTACCGTGCTGGCCGTGATGGGCCTCAGCGGCGCCGTGCTGTCCTTCGAGGATGAACTGCTGCGGGCGGCCAATCCCGGCTTCGCCGAGATCGCCGAGCACCATGCCGACGGCCAGCTTCCGCTTGAACTCAGCGAACTGGTGCCGCTGCTGCAGGCCGGCAGTGATCGCCCCCTGCAACGCCTGCGCGTGGATGCCACCGGGCAACGGCCCTCGGTGGCGCGCTTCGCCGGTGGCAAGGAACACTGGGTCTACTTCGATCCGTACACCGGCGAGCGCTTCAGCGCCCTGCGCGGGCAGGCGTTCTTCGATTTCGTCGAGGACCTGCACCGCCACCTCGCCGCCGGCGAGCGCGGCAAATGGATCACCGGCAGTTGTGCCATCGCGCTGCTGTTCTTCACCCTGTCCGGGCTCTACCTGCGCTGGCCGCGGCGCTGGTGGCACTGGCGCAGCTGGCTGGCGGTGGAATGGAAACGCAGCGGCCGTGGCTTCCTGTGGAGCCTGCACTCGGTGGTCGGCACCTGGGTGCTGTTGATCTACCTGATGAGTGCGCTGACCGGCCTGTGGTGGTCGTTCGACTGGTATCGCAGTGCCGCCAACACCCTGCTGGGCGTCGCACCGGCCGCCAAGCACAAGGTCGCCACCGACGCCGCCCTGAACCTGGAACGCATTGAAGCCACGCTGTACGCACTGCCCGGCGTGCGCACGGGCTACATCGACCTGCGCCTGCCGGAGAAGCCGGGGCAGGCACTGAACGTGCGGGTGATGGCCGGTGATCCGTCGCAGCGCGGCGGCCAGCATGACCGCGCGCATGATCTGCTGCAGCTGGACCCAGGCACGGGGGCCATGCTCGATGCCCGCCCCTATGCGCGCCAGGGCGCCGGCGCGCAGCTGGCCACCAGCGTGTTCGCGCTGCACTCGGGCAGCTACTTCGGCGTGCCCGGGCGTGTCGTGGTGATGCTCAGCAGCCTGGGCATGGGCCTGTTCTTCATCACCGGCTGGATGCTCTACCTGGACCGCCGCCGCAGCCAGCGCGCCGCGCGTGACCTGCGCCAGTCGCTGCCAGCAACGCCTGCCGATGGCGGTGGTACGCCGTGGCTGGTGGTGCATGCCAGCCAGAGTGGACTGGGAGAACAACTGGCATGGCGCGCCGCCGCGCAGCTGCAGGCGTCCGGTCATGCGGTGCAGGTGCTGCCACTGGCCCGCGTCGATGCCGCGCAGCTGGCACGCACCGCGCAGGTGCTGTGGGTACTGAGCACCTTCGGCGACGGCGAGCCACCGGATGCGGCGCGAGGCGCTGCACGACGGCTGATGGCACAGACACTCGACCTGTCAGGCCTGCAGTTTGGACTGCTGGCGCTGGGTGACCGACAGTACCCGCACTACTGCGGCTTCGGTCGCCAGGTTGATGGCTGGCTGCTCGGCAACGGCGCGCGCCCGTTGTTCGACCGCATCGAAGTCGATGCCGCCTCGGTAGCGCCCTTGCGCCAATGGCAGCTGCAGCTGGGCGCGCTGACCGGCATCGTCACCGATGACAGCGTGCTGCCGGCGGCCACGCAGATGCATGAGTGGCGGCTGCTCGGCCGCGACCGGCTCAATCCGGGCAGCATCGGTGGTGCCATCTGGCGCATCCGTCTTGCGCCACCGGCCGACGTGCAGTGGCAGGCGGGCGACATCCTGCATATCGCGCCCCGGCACAACGCACGGCACGCCAGCGCCGTGTTGAAGGCACATGGGTTGGATCCGCTGCAGCCGCTGCTGGTGGACGGCCACCCACGCACCCTGCTGGCGCTGGCCAGTGAACGCGAGCTGCCCGAGGCCGACGCCGCGCTGGCGGTGCAGGATGCCTGCCTGTGGCTGTCCGGATTGCCAACGCTGCCCGGACGCGAATACTCCATCGCCTCCTCCACGAGTGATGAAGTGGTGGAACTGGTGGTGCGCCTGGTGCATGACCTGTCGGGTCGAGCCGGGCTGGGCTCGGGCTGGCTGGCGCTGCATGCCCCGGTCGGAGCCAGCATCGTGGCCCGTGTGCATCGCAACCCCGGTTTCCATCGCATTGGCGGTGTGCCGATGGTGCTGATCGGCAATGGCACCGGCATCGCGGGTCTGCGCAGCTTGTTGCGCGAAGCTGCCCATGCAGGCGAGCACGGGCACTGGCTGCTGTTCGGTGAGCGCCAGCGCGCGCACGACTTCCTGTTCGCCGACGAGATCGAAGCGTGGCAGGCCGATGGCCATCTCGCGCGGGTGGACCTGGCGTTCTCGCGCGATGGCGAAGGTGGTTACGTGCAGGATTGCCTGCATGCCGCCACCGATGCGCTGCGCGAATGGATGCAGCGTGGCGCGGTGATTCATGTCTGCGGCTCGCTGCAGGGCATGGCCGAAGGCGTGGACCAGGTGCTGCGCGCTGCGCTGGGCGATGAGGTTGTGGAAACGCTGCTGGAGACCGGGCGCTACCGGCGCGACGTGTACTGAGCCACAAGGGTAGTGCCGGCCGCTGGCCGGCAGGATCATCGACGGTGCCGGCCAGCGGCCGGCACTACCGGAGCGGGATCAGGCCGCAGCGCGCGCCTGTGGCATCGACTGCAGACGGAACGCGCCCACGGCTTCTGCCAGGGCATGCACCTGCGCCTGCATCTGCGCGGTCGAGGCCCCCGCCTCTTCCACCAGACTGGCGTTGCGCTGTGTACTGGCCTCCATCTGCACGATGGTCTGGTTCACCTGGGCGATGCCGGCATGCTGGTCCTGCGACGCGCTGCGGATCCCGGCCAGCAGATCCGCCAGCTGCTGCACGCTGCCGACAATCTCGCCCATCGTGGTGCCAGCCTGCTCGGCCTGCTGGTTGCCCTGCCCGACACGCGTCACCGAATCCTCGATCAATCCCTTGATCTGTTTGGCCGCCTCCGCACTGCGCTGTGCCAGCAGGCGCACTTCGGCAGCCACGACGGCGAAGCTGCGGCCCTGCTCTCCGGCACGCGCCGCTTCCACCGCAGCATTCAGCGCGAGAATGTTGGTCTGGAAGGCGATGCCATCAATCAGCTGGGTGATGTCACCGATCCGCCGTGAGGCTTCGCTGATGCCATGCATGGTGGCCACCACCTGGCCGACCGCCTCGCCGCCACGCTGGGCCACTGCCGCCGCGCCCTTGACCAGCGCATCCGCACGGCCCGCGGCATCGGCATTGCGGCCAACAGTGTCGGTCAGCTCGTGCATCGACGCTGCCGTCTCTTCCAGGTTGGCCGCCTGCTGTTCGGTACGCTGCGACAGATCATGGTGACCGGCGACGATCTCACCAACACCGGTGTCGAGGCTGGACGTGGCCTGCTGGATGCGGGTGACGATGCGGCCCAGTTGCGCGACGGTGGCGTTGGCATCGTCGCGCATGCGCGCGAACACGCCCTGCAGTTCACCTTCCATGCGCACGCTGAGGTCACCGCGGGCCAGCGCGGCCAGAAGCGCCTGCAGATCGCCAAGGTTGGTCTCGAAGGTGGTCAACAGGCGATTGATGCTGGTCGACAGCGTACGCACAAAGCCCTGCTTCCCCTCCAGCGCGATGCGACCGTGCAGGTCACCGTGCGCGGCCGCGTCGACCAGGGCTGCCACTTCGGTTTCCAGCAGGGTTTCCAGCGCGCGACTGCGCCATTCCACCGCCACGCCGAGGAAATGCCCCTCGTCGACAATGGGATTGGCGATCAGCTGATAGCGGACACCGCAATGGCCGATCTCGCGTTCTTCGCGTTGTCGCACGCCGGCCAGGCTTACCAGTGCCGGATGCAGGCGTACCGCATCGCTCCCCACCAGCTCATCGCCCTGACGTTCCAGCTGCTCCAGCAGCGCCGGATTGGCGTACGCCACCAGGCCTTCGGCATCGACCACCATCAGCCCGGTCTGCGCACTGTCCAGCGCCTGGCGCACGCGGGTGTTGCCGCGCGCCACAGCACGTTCGGTCTCGATGCGCGCACGCAGGCGCTGCTGCATGTCGACCAGGCGTCGGGCCAGCTGGCCGATCTCATCGTTGGCGTTGTAGACGCGCAGCGTGGTGTCCAGGCGGTCGTCGGCGATGTCGCTGGCGAAACGCAGGGTGTCCTGGATCGGCTGGCGCACCGCACGCAGCACCAGCACCAGGCTGGTGATCAGCACGCCGGCCACCAGCAGCAGGGTCAATGCGAACAGCACGCTCATCGTGCGCGCGCCGACCTGCTGGCGCGCCTGCGCCCTGGCCAGCGCTGCCACCTGCACCTGCTGGAAAGCGGCAAGCGCCGGCGCTACGCCCGCGGCGGTATCCAGCAGCGACTGCGCTTCCACATCCAGGCCGACGCGGGCCGCGGTATACCCCAGCAGGGCGCCTTGATAGCCCTCCATCCCGGTGCGCAGGGCGTCCTGCGCATCCGCGGGCAGGCCCGCCAGCGCGAGGTCGAACGGCAGCTTTTCCTCGCTGGCGCGGTCGGCGTGGGTGGAATCACCGTCGAGCAGCAGCAGGGCCTCCTGCCTTCGCATCTTCTGCAGGGACAGCGCCAGCGACGGCCGCTGCAGCGCATCCACCTGTGCCTGCAGGGTTTCGGCGGCCTGCTGCAGCTGTGCAGCGAGGCCGGCCTCACCGCGGCCCATCTCGTCGACCCGTTCAAACAGGGCGGCGACACCCTGCGAGAACGCGTCGGCCGATTCGGTCAGCACCTGCAGCGCCTTGCGCCGGCCGGCGTCCATCGGCATCGCGCGAAGCGCCTGCAGGTCAGCCTGCAGGGCCTTCTGTGCTGCCAGCAACTGGCTGCGGTCAGCATCATCGAAACTGCGTGCATACTGGGTCTGCAGGCGGCGCGCTTCGGCCACCCGCGTGGACAGGCTGGCAGCCAGATCGCTGCCGCGCTGGTAGCTGGCCTGGCTGCGCGCGGCCAGGGCGTTGGCATGGCCAGTCCAGGCGTAGACAGCGGCGATCGCCACCAGCCCCAGGCCACAGACCCACAGGGTCGCCTTGAGCTTGTTGGCCACGCTGAGCCGGTGTGGTTGCAGCCACAGCAGCAGGCCGGGGGACGCCGAGCGCAACGTGGCAAGACGCGTGCGCAGGGACCGGAGGTGGGGGACAACGGCCGACATGACAGACTCCAGGCGGAAAGACGCACCTGTATCGGCCGGATTCAGGGCAACTTTAGGCCTTTTTTCGTCTGCGTCCCCCGTCACTGGCGGACGCGGTCTTTGTACCGGGTGCAGGCGACGGGGGCATGACACGGCCGCCGTGCTTGACCTCAACCCCGGTTGGGGGAGCACAGTGGACCTCCCTTCCCCGCCCGGTGCCCCCATGACGACGCTCGATGTCCCCCGCTACCTGCAGCGCCTGCAGCTGGATGCGCCGCCACCACGGACCCTGGCCGGCCTGACCCTGCTGCAGCAGCGCCACAACGCACTGCTGCCCTTCGAAACCCTCAGCTGCCTGCTGCGCGATGCGGTGCCGATCGACCTGGACAGCGTGCAGCGCAAGCTGCTTGACGAGCGCCGCGGTGGCTACTGCTTCGAGCTCAATGGTGGGTTGCTGGCGCTGCTGCAGGCCTTGGGCTTCGATGCCCAGCCATTGAGCGCGCGCGTACTGCTGGCCGCCCAGGACGGCGAACTGACCGCGCGTACCCATCTGCTGCTGCGCGTGCACGTGGACGGCGATGACTGGCTGGTGGATGCCGGTTTTGGCAGCCTGACGCCGACCGTACCGCTGCGCCTGCATGACCCGCAGCCGCAGGCCACCCCGCACGAACGCTACCTGTTGCAGCGGTTGGAAGACGGCGGTGATTTCATGCTGTCGGCCGAATCCAGCGACGGCTGGCGGGTGATGTACCGCTTCGATCTGCAGGCGCCGGCGCCGATCGACAACGTGGTGGGCAACTGGTACGTATGTACCCATCCCGATTCCAGTTTCCCCGGCCAGTTGCGCGCGTCGCTGACCGGGCCGGACTGGCGCCGCACCATCGGCAGCGGCAACTACACCGAGTACCGCCCCGGACAGGCACCGGACAAGCGCCCGCTGCATGATGTGGGTGATGTGCGCGACGTGCTGGAGCAGCGCTTCGGCATCCAGCTTCCGGACGACCCGCGGCTGGATCCCGCGATCAACGACTGGCTGCAGCGCTCACGCGCCGCGACGCTGTAGAGTCGAGCTTGCTCGACTGATGCATCTACGGCGACGTCAAAATCAGTCGAGCAAGCTCGACTCTACAGATGCGCGCACCGCAGCGTTGACGTTACGGCGCTGTGCGCGCCTGCAATGCGATACGGTTGCCTTCGCTGTCGCGGATCTCGGCTACACGCCAGTCACCCGCATCGGCCGGGCCGAAGCGCAGCTCGGCTCCGGCCTGCAGCGCACGGTCGAGGCTGGCATCCAGGTCATCGACGCCGATGTAGATGCGCGCGCCCTGCTCGGAAGGCAGATAGTCCGCGCCGTGCACCAGCGCAATGCTGGCACCGGCAGCCTCATCGGAAAACGGTAGATAGGCCATCCGGCAGTCGTGCAGCACGATGGGTTCGTCCACCGCAACCTGCAGCCATCGCTGGTAGAACGTGATGGCCCGGTCCAGGTCACTGGCCGGGATTTCCACATGCAGGATCGGGTTCATTGACGCTCCTTGCGCGGCTGACTCAGATGATGCGCAGGGTAATCGCCTTCAGGACCGCGCGGGTACGGTCGCGGGTGCCGAGCTTGTCGAGTATGGCGGACACGTAGTTCTTCACCGTGCCCTCGGCCAGGAACAGGCTGCGCGCGATCTCCTTGTTGCTGTAGCCCCCGGCCAGCAGGCGCAGGATTGCCACTTCACGTTCGCCGAAGGTATCGGTGGGCGGCGCTTCATCGTGGAAGCGGTAACGCGCGCGCACCGGATCGGTACTGACCGGCAGCAGCAGGGTCTCGCCAGCGGCAACGCGTTCGATGGCCTCGCGCAGGTCGGCCGGCGCGGCATCCTTGAGCAGGAAGCCCTGTGCGCCGGCCTCGCTGGCGCGCAGCAGCAGATCACTTTCATCGAAGGTGGTCAGCAGCAGCCACGGCGTGGCATCGCCGCGCGCCCGCAGCTGGCGCAGTGCCTCGATCCCATCCAGCCCGGGCATGCGGATGTCACTGAGCACCACGTCCACGCGCTGCGTATCCAGCGCATCCAGCAGGGCCTGGCCATCCTCGGCCTCCAGCACCACGTCCACCCCCAGGCCCTGCAGCAGCGCACGCAGGCCTGCACGCACCAATGCCTGGTCGTCGGCCAGCGCTACGCGGATTGCGGCCGGGCTCATGCCGGCAACCGCGCGGTCAGATGCATGCCGCCCTGCGCGGTTCGGGCCAACTCCAGCCGCCCCTGTACGGCCGCCAGGCGCTCGCGCATGCCGGCGATGCCATTGCCCTCGCGGATGCGTTCGGCGCGCTGGCCATCATCGCGGATATCGATACGCAACTGGGATTCCTCTTCACTGATCGTCAACCACACGGTGTCTGCATTGCCGTGCCGGGCGGCATTGGTCAGGGCCTCCTGTACCAGCCGCAGCACGGTCTCGGCCATCAACGGGTCAGCCACGCGCACCCCGTCGCCGATCTGCAGCTGCAGCTTCGGTCGTGGGAAGGGTGCGGCCAGCGCATGCAGCGCGGTGGCCAGATCGAGGCCACGATCATCGCGCATCGACTGCACCACCTGGCGGATGTCGGCCAGCAACTCGCCGGACAACTGTTCGGCCAGCACCAGCCCTTCGCGGCCGGCCAGCGCAGGGTCAGCGGCCAGGACGCGCAGGTTGAGTCGCATCGCGGTGAGCTTGTGCCCGGCCACATCGTGCAGCTCGCGCGCCAGGCGCAGGCGCTCGGCATCGCGTGCGCTGTCGGCCAGCAGCGCGCGGGTGGCCAGCAGGTCGGCGTTGACCCGGGCCAGGTCATCGCGGGCCAGCGCCGTGCTGCGGGCATAGTGCGCGGTCAGCGCGGCGAAGGCCTGGAAACCGCCATACAGCAACACCACCAGCAGCGGCTGGCTGAAGCCGCTGTGGCGGAGCACGGCATACACCGCCAGGTTGGCCAGCAGCGCAACGCCCAGCACGAAGCGCGGCGGCCAGTGTTCGGCCAGCTGTGCAACCAGCACCACCAGCAGCACCGGGGCGGTACCGGTACGCGGCTGCAGCGCAACCAGCACAACCGCCAGCAGCGCCTGCAACACCGCAGCAGCGGCGCGCACGCGGGATGGCATCGACGCCCAGCCGTGCACCACGAACAGCAGCAGGAACACAGCAAGCAACAGCAGGCTCAGCCCGGCGCCACTGCGCTGCACTGCGAACGACAGGCCGACCACCAGCACGGTGATCAGGCCGGCAAGGCTGAGCGGACGCAACAGATGGCGGAACAGGCTGGGCATGGCCAGATGCTGACGGCCGCGCACGCCGGCGGCAATGGGTCCGGCGCAGAAAGTGACTTCTGGCACGTCGAATCGATGACCACTGGCCCTGAACCCGGTGCAGCGCCCCACGCAGACTGGCTCCACACCGCCACACACACTTCCGGAGCCACTGCCATGATCCGCACCGCCCTGCTCAGCACTGCCTTGACTGCCCTGGCCCTGGTCGGCAGTGCCCACGCCGCCGACCTGGCCGTGACCGTGCACGACGTCCGCGCGCAGACCGGCACCCTGCGCGTTGCGCTGGTCGACAACGCCGCCGCCTGGGACGGCAAGGCCAAGCCCGTGCAGGCCCAGCAGGCGGCGCCCAGCGGCGACAGTGCCCACTTCACGTTCAAGGGCGTGCCGGCCGGCAGCTATGCCGTGCTGCTCACCCACGACGAGAACGACAACGGCAAGCTCGACACCAACCTGGTCGGGATGCCGGTGGAAGGCTACGGCTTCAGCAACAACCCGCAGGTGATGCGCAAGCCGACCTTCGACGAGGCGCGCGTCGACGTGCCGGCCGCCGGCACCGCCATCGACATCACCCTGCGCTGATTCCGCATCCATACCCGAGGCCACCATGGACCGTCGCCGCTTCCTTCGTACCCTGCTCAGCAGCAGTGCCTGTCTGGCCCTGGGCGCCACCGCGCTGCGCAGCGCTCCCGCCTTCGCCGGCGACCCGGCGCGGTTCGCGCAGGGCATGCAGGAACACCCGTGGCTGCTTGGCTGGCGCAGCGTCGGCAGCGAAAGCCTCGGCCCGACCACCGTGCAGTTGCAGGGAAAGCTGCCGTCAGGCCTGGCCGGTACGCTGTACCGCAACGGCCCGGCGTGGACCGAGCGCGATGGCTTCCGCTATGACCACTGGTTCGACGGCGACGGCATGGTGCATGGCTGGCGCTTCAATGGTGATGGCAGCCTGACCCATCACGGGCGCATGGTCGCCACGCCGAAATTCACCCGTGAACAGAAGGCCGGCCGCTTCCAGTATCCGGCTGCCGGCACCAGCGTTCCCGGTGCGCTGGCAGTTCGAAACAACGACGATGCCAACGTGGCGAACACTTCGGTAACCATGATCAATGGCCGCCTGTTCGCGCTGTGCGAGTCCGGTTCGGCGTTCGAAGTAGATCCCGATTCGCTGCAGACACTGGGTCCGGTGACCTGGCGTCCGGACCTCGCTGCACTGCCGTTCTCGGCGCACCCGCTGCGCGACCGCGACGGCAGCCTCTGGAACTTCGGCTCGATCAGCCTGATGGGGGGCCATGGCCTGCTGGTCTGGCACATCGGTGCGAACGGCCAGCTGCGCAGCGCCAATGTGATCGAAACACCCGAGCATGGCTACCTGCATGCCTTCGCGATGACCGACCAGCACCTGGTGTTCGTGATGATGCCGTTCGATTTCACCGGCGCAGGCGGCAGCTTCTTCGAGCGCATGCAGTTCGCACCTCAGCGTCCTGTACGCATCGCGGTGGTCGCCAAGGATGCGCCGGACAAGGCGCAATGGTTCGAGGCCCCGTTCGCGGCGATCTACCACTTCGGCGACGCGTTCACCCGCGATGGCGGCATCGTGCTGCGTGCAGTGCGCCACGACGACATCAATGAGGCGCGCTCGCCGATGAAGGAAGCGATGGCCGGTGATGGCGCACACGCTGCCAACAGTGGCGCCAGCCTGGTCGAGCTGCATCTGGACCTGCGTCGTGGCCAGGCCCGCTGGCAGCCGCTGGGCATCAGCGCAGTGGAGTTCCCGTTGTTCGACCCGCGCTCGGCGAACACACGTGGCGCACGGCTGTATGCGCCGACCATCGACGGCACGGCCAATGCGCCGTACTTCAACGCCGTGGCCGCGTTCGACATCGAGCACGGGCGCCGCCAGCTCTGGAACTATGGCCCGGACATCATGGCCGAAGAGCATGTGTTCGTACCGCGCCCGGGCAGCCGCAACGCCGATGATGGCTGGCTGATCGGCACCCTGCTTGACCCGGTGAACAAGCGCAGCGGCCTGGCGGTGCTCGATGCCCGCCACCTGGACGACGGTCCGCTGGCACAGGCCTGGCTGCCCTATGCGGTACCACTGGGCTTCCACGGCACCTTCGCCGCGCGCGGCTGATTCCACGCCACGCGGACACCGTTATTGGCATGCTGGGTCTCCCCTGCCCCGTGGAGTCCCGCATGTCCCTGGCCGACCACCGAAGTACGCTGGCACCACACGGTTTCCTGCGCGTGGCGATCAACCTGGGCAACCCGGTGCTGGCACAGGGCGATGCGCGCTCACCGCGCGGCCCCTCACTGGAACTGGCTACCGCATTGGCGCAACGGATGGGGGTGCAGGCTCGCTTCACCTGCCACGATGCCGCAGCCTCGGTGGTCGAGGCAGCAGGCGAAGACGGCTGGGATCTGGCCTTCCTGGCCATCGATCCGGCACGTGCCGACCGCATTGCCTTCAGTGCCCCGTACCTGGAGATCGAAGGTACCTATCTGGTGCGCGCGGACAGCCCTGCGCAGCAGGTAGCCGACCTGGATCGCGAGGGGCTGCGCATCGCGGTGGGGCGTGGCGCGGCCTATGACCTGTTCCTCAGTCGCGAACTGCGCCATGCCACGATCGAGCGGGCGGAGACCTCGGCGGCGGCCATCACCCTGTTCGATCAGCAGCGCCTGGATGCCGCCGCCGGTGTACGCCAGCCGCTGGAAGCATGGGCGCAGGCGCATCCCGGCCACCGTGTGCTGGCCGACCGCTTCACCGCGATCCAGCAGGCAGTGGCGGCGCCGGCCTCACGCCCGGCCGATGCATTGCGGGCGTTGTTCGAGGAAGTGGAGGCGATCAAGGCCGGCCCGTTGCTTGAGGCAGCGTTCGCGCGTGCCGGGCAGGCGGTCACGCTGGTGCGATGACTGTAGAGTCGAGCACCAGCAGTCGAGCATGGCTCGACGCTACAGATCCAGATGCAATGGTCGAGCATGGCTCGACGCTGCAGATCCAGATGCAATGGTCGAGCATGGCTCGGCGCTATAGATGTGCGTCTGCCATGTGCCGCACATGCTCGGCGGCCTGCGCATGCAGCCAGTCGCGGAACGCGAGGAAACCGGGATGGCTGGCCGAGCGCTGCGGGTACACCAGCCAATGCGGCCAGTCGGTTTTCAGGCGCTGGCTGGACAGTGCAACCAGCTGGCCCGAATCCAGCAGCAGCCGCGCCCGCGTCACCCGCCCGAGCGCTACGCCCACGCCATCCAGAGCGGCGCGATGGTGCGCCTCCGAATCATCCAGCACCGCCACGAAACGCGACGGCGGGCTCTGCCCGCTCAACGCGAACCAGGCGCCCCACGCGCCGTCCGGATCACCGAGCAGCGGCCACCGGGTCAACGGCACACGGTCAATGCCGCCCATGCGTTCGATCAGCGCCGGGCTCGCCATCGGCACCAGCCACTCGTCGAACAGCGGTTCCACCACCAGGCCCGGCCATTGCCCGCTGCCCAGACGCAGCGCGGCGTCGAACTGGCGCTGCCGCTCGAAATCGATCAGGCGTTCACTCGACTGCAGGTTGATCTCGATCTGTGGATGCTCGGCCACGAAGTGACCCAGGCGCGGCACCAGCCAGGCCGACGCCATCGACGGCACCGCGCTGATCGTCAGCACGTGCTCGGCACGTGCGGCATAGGGCTGGAAGGCTTCGTTGATCGCATCCAGATGCGGTCCGACCTGGTCGAGCAGGCGCTGCCCCTCAAGGGTGAGGGTGACACCACGCGGCTGGCGGATCAGCAGCGGCTGCCCGAGCCGTTCTTCCAGCTGCCGCATCTGATGGCTGAGCGCACTGACGGTCACATTCATCGACGCCGCGGCACGCGACAGGTTGCCGAGCCGGGCAGCAGCCACGAAGCCCTGCAGGGCGTGGAGCGGAGGGCGGGACATCAGGCTTGAATTCCTCTCAAGGCATGCTTGCGGAAATGTCGCTTTTTGCCCGTCCATGCTGCCCGTATCGTGCAATCCACTCAAGTGGAGGCACGCTCATGAACATCTTCAGCGGCTTGTTGTTCCTGCACGGCCACGTGGCCAGTGCCGAGCTGGCACGCCAGCTGGCCAGCCCGTCGCCGACGCCGCCGCCCAGCACCGCCCCCGGTAGTGCCGGCCGCTGGCCGGCAAACTCGTCGACCGGGAAACCTGCAGCTGCCAGCCAGCGGCCGGCACACCCCTAACGCTGCAGCGCTTCCTGCACCGCGGCAGCCACGTCGGTGTTGTCGATGTAACTGCCGTCGTTCCAGCGCACGTGCTGACGGTAGCCGGCATCAACGCCCCGCACGCGCTGGCCCAGCAGCTCCGCGCCCGCGCCCTTGGCCCACAACGGCACCAGCGCATTGGAATGGTTGCCGGTGGGACGGAAGCTGATCCCGGGCATGCGCCCACGGCCGTTGTTGCGCACCGGCTCGAAGGCGACGTTCTGTGCATCCGGGCCCATCGGCATGCTGTTGTCGTGGTCGGTGGTGACGATCAGCAGGTTGCGCTCCCAGCCACCGTTGCGTTCGATCCACTCGATCACTGCTGTCACCGCGTCGTTGAACTCCACGGTTTCCTCGATCAGCCGGCCGTACTGCGGCTGGTCGCTGCACTGGCCGTAGTGCCATTCAGTGCCGCAGGCACTGGTATGCGCCGCCCAGTCGGTGGCGCCGCCTTCCACCATCAGGAACAGGCCGTTGGACGAACGCTGCTGCAGGAATTGCAGCGCACCACGGGTCATGGTCGCAAGATCCGGCACGCTGTCGATCTTCCTCACACCGGAAGGCGTGGCCGCATCCTTGCCCAGCACCTGCAGCTGGCGCGCCTGCTGCAGCGTGTTGGCCACGCGCGGTACACCGATCAGCGGCCGGTCGGCCGGCAACCGTCCCTGCGCCAGCGCGGCGAACGCTTCCTTGCTGCGGATCAGGCGCCACGGCCCGGACGGATTGCCGGCAATGGTGCTGCCCGCTTCCAGCTGCTGCCAATCCTGCGGCGACACCCACTCCCATGGATTCGCGCAGCCCTCGGCCTTGGCCGCGCCGGCACTCTCGTCACAGGCGCGACCATCAACGCTGTAGCCCGGGCCGCCGGTGCCCATCACCAGATCCATATGCCCCTGCGCCAGCATCTGATGGGCGATGGCGTGATAGTTGTTGCGCGATTCGTTCTGCGCCGCGAACGCGGCCGGCGTGGCATGCGCGAACGGTACCGAAGTCACCACGCCGGTGGCCATGCCCAGGCGCTTGGCGCGCAGCGTATTGAACTCGACCGGATTGCCATCGTTGTTGAAGTTGATGGCGTTGTTGTAGGTCTTGATGCCCGAGGACAACGCGGTGCCCGCCGCCGCACTGTCGGTAGCCACCGCAGCCAGGTACTGGTAGCCCGCAAACGGCAGGTCCTGCGCAGGAACCGGTGTGTCATCCCAAGCCTTGCCCGCGTCGTAGCCCAGGGTCTGCGCGTTGTCGCGGGTCGGCTGGCTGCTGGCGTTCAACGGGAAGGTGGTTACCGCCAGGCGCTGCGGAAAATCCGCATACGGCGCCCGTTCGCGGCTGCCGTATTGCCAGTAGGCGGCGGCGTCCCAGGTGCCCCAACCGGCGCCGTCGTTGATCATCACGATCACGTTGTGCGGGCGCGCTGGGCCGGAAGCAACAGCCTCGGCGCGCAGATTGGGCTGGCAGCCGCCAAGTGCGGCCAGCGCGAGCAGCAACGAAGAATGAAGCCAGCGGCGTGGAATGCGTGCAGTCATCGGGTGTCCCGTCGGGCCATCGGCGGCCCACAATGTCGATACGTTATATCGTTGCAATATTGCAGCTTCGTGCAGCCACTGCACACTATCCTGCAGGGCCCCCACTGCCATCCTCGTTTCCATGCCGTCTCCTGCTCCTGCGCATGCACCGCTGTCCTCCATCACCCTCGATGCGGCAACGTTCGCGGTGATTCACCAGCACAACGCGGACATCGCCAGGCAACCGGCCTCGCTGACCAAGCTGATGACCGCCTATGCGGCGTACGAATGCGTCGAAGAGAACGGAGGCGCGTGGGACGAAGCGGTCACCATCGCCGCCGGGGATGTGCACGCGGTGGCCGATGATGAAACGCGCATGGGCCTGGTTCCCGGTGAAACAGTCACCCTCGCGCGCCTGCTGGAAGGACTGATGATCGTCTCCGGCAATGACGCGGCGCTGGCCATCGCGCGCCATCTGGACGGATCACAGCCTGCGTTCCTGGAGCGCATGAACCGGCACGCACGCCAGCTCGGCCTGCGCAGCAGCTGGTTCGCCAGCGTGTCCGGCATCACCACCCCGCACCATGCGTCCAGCGCGCGCGACATGGCGGTGCTGGCCGCCTGCCTGTTGAACGATCATCCGCAGATCCTGGCGATCACCGCGCAGCGCGTGTTCGCGCACGGCAGCTTCAGCCGCAGCAACCAGAACGCCCTGCTTGGCGATGACGGCGTGGATGGCTTGAAGACCGGCTACACCCAGGCCGCAGGCTTCTGCCTGGCCGCCACCGCCTGCCGGGCAGTGCCCGGGCGGGATCAGCCGGTACGCCTGATCACCGTGGTGCTGGGTTCTGAAAGCCGCGACGCACGCGATGCCCTTGTGCGCGAGCGGCTGGCCGCCGGGTTCGCGGCGCTGGCCGACAGCACCGCCGACGCCTGAGCGGCTCAGCGCCGCTTGACCGTCGCCACGATCAGCCGCTGCAGCTCGGCTTCGGCTGCGGCCTTGTCCAGCGCGCCTGCTGCCACGGCTTCGGACAGGGCTTCGGCCGCACCGAGAATCGCCCAGCGCCCGGCCAGTGGCACCGTGCCGTCGGCAGCAAACGGGCCCAGCCAGGCGTCGCAGTTGTCGATGAAATCCTGCTGGTAACGCCGCCGTACCTCGTGCAGTTCCGGAGCGCCCACCAGCGCGGCGAGGATGCCCTGCACTTCACTGCCCTGGCTGAGGATGCAGTCGATGTAGCCGGAGGCGATGGCCGCCGCACGATCGGCCAACTGCGCCCGTGCGCGGCCGATGCGCTCGTTGAACACCACCGTCTGGCGGCCGTCGTAGTCATCGTAGAGCGCGGCCAGCAGGCCGTTGCGGGTCACGAAGTGATCGTAGGCCACCGGCTTGGTCACGCCCGCGGCCTCGGCCAGCCGGCCCAGGGTCAACGCGTCGGTGCCTTCTTCACCAACCAGCGCCCAGGCCACGTCCAGCAACTGGCGGGCGCGTTGCTCGCGGGTCAATCGACGGCGCGTGGGAGCGGCGTTGGCAGGCATCGGCGGAACACGGCGATCAGTGCATCGGAGTTCCAATTTTACGGCCGATCGCCAGCGCGGTCTGCAGATGCGTTTCGGCCGCACCGGTATCGGCATCCAGCAGCAGTTCTGACGTCAGCACGTGCGCGCCGCAGTAGTCGAAGATGCCCATGTCGATCTGCGTCTTCATCGCCGCGCCGTAGCCGCGCCGTTCGATCATGTCCGCGCCGGCCCCACCGATGCCGACCAGGTGCACGCGCAACCGCTGCAGCTTCTTCTGCACCTTGCCGTCTGCACCGTCCTGGTAGGCCCAGCCCTGGGTGAACACGCGATCGATCCAGCCCTTCAGCAGTGCGGGGAAAGACCACCAGTACAGCGGGTAGACCAGTACCAGCGTGTCGGCAGCATCCAGCCGCGCCTGCTCGGCGGCGACGTCGGCTGGAGGTGCGCCGGTGCCACGGAACAGCGCCTGGTCGTGCGTGTTGAAGCGCGGATCGAAGCCTTCGGCCATCAGATCGGCATGGGTCACGGTATTGGCGGTATCCGTTGCGGTGATGGCTTCGCCGATGCGCCTGGCGATGGCATGGGTCAACGCGGCGGATTCAGGATGGGCGGTAACGATGAGGGTGTGCATGGGGGATGTCCGGAATTCACTACCTACCAATAGTAGGTAATGGCGCCCGGGACACCAGCGCCATGCGTGGGACGCTGTTTCCGCATCCGCCGTATAGTGCGGCGGTTCCCGCTGAGATACCCGACGATGCACCGATACCTGCTCGCCCTTCTGCTGGCCCTGCCGATGGCAATGGCCGTTGCGCCAGCGCTGGCCGGTGAGCTCAGTCCGGAAGACTCGGCCGCATTGCGCCAGGACGTGCAGGCGATGATGGGCGCATTCGCCCGCGGCGATGCCGAGTTGATCATCGCCCGAACCCATCCCAGCCTGAAGCGCCTGGCCGGGGGCGATGAGGCCTATGCGCGTATGACTCGCGACACCCTGAAAGAGCTGCGCAAGGCCGGGGTCACCATCATCAGCGACGAGGCCGGCGTGCCGGGCCACACCTATGCAGCCGGTGATGAGGAAGTCTGCTTCGTGCCACGCCAGTCGCTGCTGCGCGTGCGCGAGGCGCCGATGCGCAGCACCTCGTTCATGCTCGCCGTGCGCCGCGTCGGCACAGCCCAATGGAGTTTCATTGACGGTGCTGCGTTGCTGGACAATCCCGCGCTGCTGCGGCTACTGCTGCCGGCGTTGGAGCCTGGGGTGACGCTGCCCAAGGGTGGGATGGAAGCGCTGTAATCGCAGGCGCATCCATCCACGCATGGCGTGGATCTACTATCCCTGCTGGTCTGGGACTGCACCGGGATTTCGCTCAACGGAACAGCGCGTTCAACGCGGCCCCGGAAGCCGCCTGCTGCAGGCCGTCGAAGCGTCCGTCGTGCACGATCGGCTGTGTCGCCAGCATCAGTCCGCCCCACGCAGCACGGGCCAGTGCGCCGCCCAGGCTGATCCGGCGTACGCCGAGAGCAGCGATGTCCTGCAGGCGCAGCGGTGTCGGCCCACCGACCAGCAGGTTCACCGGCTTCGAACCTGCGGCGGCAACCACCGCGCTGATCTGCTCGCGCGTGCTGATGCCCGGTGCATACAGCACATCGGCGCCGGCCTCGGCATAGGCGCGCAGGCGCTGCAGGGTGTCCGGCAGATCCGGCACGCCGACGAAGAAGTTCTCGGCACGGCCAACCAGCAGCACGTCGCCGCCCGCGCGGTCGATGGCTGCACGGGCAGCGCGCAGACGCTCCACCGCCTGATCGATCGGACGCAGCGGTGCATCGGCGACGCCGCTGGCATCCTCGATCGACAACGCCGCGATGCCGGTGTCGATCGCCGCGGCCACCGCCTCCTGCACCTTCTGCGGCGTATCACCGAAACCATCGCCGAAATCGGCGTTCAACGGCAGCGGCGTCGCTGCCGCCATCAGGCGCAGATGGTCCAGCGTGGCCTGCAGCGAAACCGCTCCGTCCGGCCGCCCTTCGCTCCAGGCACAGCCGGCACTGGTCGTGGCCAGTGCCTGGAAGCCCTGCCGCTGCAGGTAGCGCGCACTGCCCACGTCCCACGGATTGGGCAGTACGAAGCACCCTGCTGCATGCAGCTGACGGAAGGCCGCGCGCTTGCGTTGGGTATCGGCATCGGGCGAGGTCATGGCGGGCTCCGGGGCGGCAGACCTGCACCCTAGCCCGCCCTGCAGCCGGGCTCAACGACGACGGCGCAAACCTGCATGAGGTGATGCCACCTGCTTATTGGACGCTGTGGATGCAGGTGCCCGAGCGTGCTTGCCTGCCCACACGATGCCGCCACGGAGCCCTTCATGCACCCGGACCCGCTGACCTTGATCGACGCCGGCGACGATGACGCCCACTGGGCCGACCTGCTTTCGCCCACACGCCGCCGCCTGATCGCTTCGGCCGGTCTGGCCGCCGGCGGCCTGGCCAGTGCCTCGACCGCCGCCGCAGCCCCCCACAGCGG
>NZ_JASJSQ010000097.1:0-570 GCF_030236855.1 Stenotrophomonas maltophilia group sp. Smal13 | reverse complement strand
CCACCGAACCCGTGCGCCCAGGCTTCCCTGACATCGTCCCGCCGCCGGTGAAGGGCAGCAGCCCCTGGGGCCAGGTCACCGCCAGCGAACCGACCCCGCGCCCGGCCAGCGTGCGTCCCGGGGAGGCCCCCCTGCCCGCGACCCCACGCGCCTACACCGACATCAAGAGCTATCACGCGCATATCTACTTCGACGAGGACAGCTTCGAGAAAGCTGCGCTGCTGCGGCGCTGGGCGGCCGAGCGCTTCCCGGTGGAGCTGGGCAACTGGAACCTGGAACCACGCGGACCGCACGTCACCCCGTCGTTCTATTTCGGCTTCACCAACGACCTGCTGCCGGTGCTGGTGCCCTGGCTGCAGCTCAACAGCCTGGGCCTGACCATCCTGATCCACCCCAATACCGGTGATGGCCGCGCCGACCATCTGTATTACGCGTTGTGGGTGAACCGCGCGCAGCCGGTGAACGCCTACAACTGGCCGGCACCGAAGCCGGGGGAACGGGAGCCCTTGGAGGAGGTGTTCCCGAACGTGGTGCCGACGGTGCCGCTGGAGACGTGAGCGGGTGCGTGGC